>JALWRU010000136.1 GCA_026994095.1 Nitrospira sp.
TTTTGATCACCGTCTTTTCCCGCCTGCTGAAAGAGCCGCGCCGCTATCAGGGCAACAAATCGGCCCCCCGTGCACTGGTCATCGCCCCCACCCGTGAGTTGGTGGTACAGATTGAAAAAGACGCCGAGCTGCTGGGTCGGGAGACCGGCCTCAAACGGCTGGTGGTCTACGGCGGTGTGGGTTACGAGCAGCAGCGCACCGACATCGGTGATGGGCCGGATGTGCTGGTGGGCACACCGGGCCGTCTGATCGACTACTTCCGGCAGGGGGTCTACACCCTGGAGGGTATCGAGATTCTGGTGGTGGACGAAGCCGACCGCATGTTTGACATGGGGTTTGTGGACGACCTGCGTTTTATGATGCGGCGCATGCCGCCCCCCGGCGAACGGCAGACCCTGCTCTATTCCGCCACCTTCCCCCAACGGGTGAAGGAGCTGGCCTACGACTACATGCATGAGCCGGTATCGGTGGCGGTCAGCCCGGAGCGGACGACCGCAGACAAGATCACCGAGGCCATGTATTTCGTCGGCAACCACGAAAAATTCAGCCTGCTGGTGGGGATTTTGCGTGGCATCATCGGCGGCAAAACCATGGTGTTTGTGAATACCAAACGGGTCGGTGAAGACCTGGAGTTCTGGTTTGCTGCCAACGGCATGCAGGCCAGCTTCATCAGCGGTGATGTGCCGCAGAAAAAACGGCTGCGGCTGCTGGAAGAGTTCAAGAGCGGTGAGCTGCCGGTGCTGATTGCCACCGATGTGGCCTCACGCGGGCTGCATATCGACGATGTCAGCCACGTCATCAACTACGACGTGCCGCAGGATGCGGAGGACTATGTTCACCGCATTGGCCGCACCGCTCGTGCCGGGGCCGAGGGTGACGCCATCACCTTTGGCTGCGAGACCTACTCCGAGTATCTGCTGGGGGTGGAGAATTTTATCGGTCGCAAGATCCCGGTAGCGGCCCCCACCGACGAGTTGTTTGCCGAGGTGGCCATGCCGCGTCGCAAAAAACGGCCTCGTCCGGACGGCAGTGGTCCGGGGCGTGGTGGTTCGGGTCGGGGCGGCCCCGGGGGTGGCCGTGGCGGCGCTGGTCGTCGTGATTCCGGTCGTGGTGGCTCCAGCCGTCCGCCCCGTCGTCGGGATGAGGGGGGTGGTTCCGGCGGTGGCCGCCGGGATGATGTGGCCCGTGCACAGACCCCCGCTGCCGATGGTAACAATGGCAGTCCATCGGGCAATCAGGCTGGCGGGCCGCCTGCGCAGGGCGCGGCCAAAAAACGGCGTCGTCGTCGGCGTAAAAAACCGGCCGGTGAGGGGGGCGCTGCCCCCACGCCTTCTTAAAAAAAGCGTCTTGCTGTTACCATAACGGGGTGAAGCTCACCCCTCCAACCACCGCCCGCTTTGGCCGCGCCCTGCGCCCGCTACTGGCGGCCTTGCTGCTGCTGTCAGCCGCCTGTGGCGGGGGCAGCGATGAGGTCATCACCACGACGCGGGTATCGGTCTCCTCCAACGGGGTGCAGGCCGACAACGACAGCAGTCGCAGCGCACTCAGCGGCGATGGCCGCTATGTGGTGTTCGACTCCCTTGCCGCCAATCTGGTGGCTGGTGATACCAACGGTCTGACCGATATCTTTCTGCACGATACCGAGACCGGCATCACCACCCGCCTGTCGGTGGACAGCAACGGTGTCGAGGCCAATGGCGACAGCCTGCGCCCGGACATCAGTGACGATGGCCGCTATGTGGTGTTTGAGTCGCTGGCCAGCAATCTGGTGGCCAGCGACAGCAACGGGTTTGCCGACATCTATCTGCACGACACCACCACCGGCATCACCAGCCGGGTCTCGACCAGCGCGTTTCCCATTGAAACCAACAACCATAGCCGCCGTCCGCGCATCAGCGGTGACGGTTCGACCGTGGTGTTTACCTCCCTGGCCAGTAACCTGATTTCAGTGGATTTGAACAACCTCGAAGACCTGTTCATCTACCGTATGGCCAACGGTACCACTGAACGCATATCGCTGGCGGTGGGGGGCGGCGAGAGCAACGGGGTCAGTAACGAGCCAAGCATCAGTAACGATGGTCGTTACGTGGCCATGCTGTCTGCGGCCAGCAATCTGGTGGTTGGCGATACCAATAACCAGACCGATATCTTTGTGCGGGACACGGTGCAGAACAGCACCCGCCGGGTGTGGGTGAACAGCGAGCCGATGCTGGCCCCCACCGGGGAGATTCGCCCCGAGATCGGCGGTGATGGCCGCATGGTGGCGTTCTCATCCACCTCTGACAATGTGGTGGCCGGGGACGACAATGCCAGCCGTGATGTGTTTGTGGTGGACGTGACCTCCCTGTCGGTGCGACGGGTATCGCTGGATAGTTTTGGCGGGCAGGTGGCCGGTGACAGCTTTCGGCCTCACATCAACGGAGACAGCCGTTTTGTGGTGTTTGGTTCGGACTCCGCGGTACTGGTGCCGGGGGATACCAACAACAAAAGCGATGTCTTTGTGCACGATCTGGATACCGCCAATACCAGGCGGGTGTCACTCGGTGTGCTGGGCACAGAGGGGACCGGGCTGATCGACGATCCGGCCATCAGCGATAGCGGTGAGCACGTGGTATTTCGCTCTCAGGACACCGCATTGGTGACGGGGGATGACAACCTTAAGGATGACATCTTTCGGGCGCTCAATACCCTGTTCGGGGTGCCGTAACGGCGGCTGTGGGGGCTTACCGGGAGGATCCGCCGGATACAGTGACCACCGTGTGGATGCCCCCGCGCACATAAAAATCCCCGACCACGGTCATTTTTCTGGGCTGACAGGCGGCCATGAGATCGTCCAGAATACGGTTGGTGACGGCCTCATGAAAATGGCCCTCGTCGCGAAACGACCACAGGTACAGCTTGAGGGATTTCAGCTCGATGCAGGTGTCGCCGGGGACGTATCGAATATCGATGGTGGCAAAGTCCGGCTGGCCGGTTTTGGGGCAGACACAGGTAAACTCCGGGCAGTTAAAATGGATTTCGTAGTCCCGCTCCGGGTTGGGGTTGTCAAAGGTCTCCAGGGTTTGGCTGGGTTGGGTGCTCACGGGTATGATTCGCTTGTGTAATGTGGTGTCGCGGGTGGGGCGGTCACCGATCCAATGGAAATTAAGAAGGTCAGAAGTGCGCCCCATTCTACCCCAATGTGACCGGTTAAGCGGGTGAAACAACGGTGGATTTATACCCGCCTGCTGCTGAGTCTGTTGACCGCAGGCATTGCCGCATGGCCCGCCCTGTGGAAGCGCCGTAACGACCCTAAGGCGGAACGGGCCTACCTGTGTGAGCGGGCGGTGGTGTGGGCCCGTCGTTGTGTGGCCATTGCCGGTGGCAAGAAGGTGGTGGTGGCGGGGCTGGAGCAGGTGCCGGACGACAAGCCGGTGCTGTATGTGGCCAACCATCAGGGTGCGCTGGACATCCCCCTGTTGATGGGCTATCTGCCCGGCTGTCCGGTGTTTGTCGCCAAGCAGGAGTTGTTTAACATCCCCATTTTAGGCTACTGGATGCGCCGCATCGGCTGTATGCCGCTGGACCGCAGCCGCGCCCGTTCGGCACTGGTCACCCTTGAAGCCGCTGCCGGGCATGTCCATGAGGGCCGGCGGCTGGTGATCTTCCCGGAGGGTACCCGCAGCCGCGATCCTTACGGTCGCATGGCCCCGTTCAAGCGGGGCAGCCTGCGGCTGGCGTTGATGGCCGGGGCGGTGGTGGTGCCGGTGATGGTGGAGGGCAGTCGCTTTCTGCTGAGTTCGGCCCGGCAGGACGGTGGGTCGCAGAATGGCGAGGTACGGATTGTGGTGGGCACCCCGGTGGATACCACCATCCTGGATGAGCCGCAAAAAAAGGCCCTGCCGCAGGCCCTGCATGACGAGATTGATCACATGCGACAGGCCCAGCAGTTGGGTCTGCCCGCACCGGACCCGGAACCCGAACCCCAGCCGACCGCACAGGAACCCACGTGAAAATTACCCTGGTCAACAGCTTTGCCCGCCCCTTCGACAATGCGGTGGCGGCCGCCCGGACCTGTTACGCCGCCGGGGGGGTGGTCACCGCCGAACAGGTGGCGGGGCTGCATCTGGACGACCCGGCCAAACAGCAGCGTGCCGCCGAGCGCAAACACGCCCTCGCTGCCAGCGTCTATGAAGCGGGCCACCACACCACCCTGCAACACGCCCACCTGCAATTTGCGATGGAGGGGGTGTCGCGCCAGTTCATCTGGTCGTTTCTGCACAGCCATCCGTTTTATAACTCCGAGCAGGTCAGCCAGCGTTATGTGTCGGTCAGCCCGGATCAGGTCTATCTGCCAGAGGGGCTGACCCCGGCCCAGCGCAGTTTTTATCTGGCGGCGGTGGGCCGTCGCATGGACGATTACAACCGCCTGTGCGAGGCGCTCACACCGCTGGTAGGGGACGCCTACGGGGCGCTGTTCCCGGCCCGTGCAGACCGGCCTCGGGGTGTCAAAGACATTCAAAAAAAGGCCCAGGAGGTAGCCCGCTATGTGTTGCCGGTGGGGGTAACCGCCTACCTGTACCACACCATCAGCCTGCTGACCCTGCTGCGTTACCGAAGGATGATGGATCACTTCGATACCCCCACCGAGCAGCGTCGGGTGGTGGAGGAGATGGTGCGGCAGGTGGTGGCGCTGGACCCGGATATTGAGCCGTTACTGGAAGAGCCGCTGCCCATTGAGGCCACGCGGGAGTATCAGTTGCGGGCCGAGATGGCGGCATCGTCCCGCCCGAAAGACTTTTGCGATACCTTTGATGCGGAGTTGGCGGGCCGCACCTCGAAGCTGATCGACTGGTCGGCCAATGCCGAAACCACGCTGGCGCGGGCGGTGCGTGAGGTATTGGGGTTGAGTCGATTACAGCTGTCCGACGACGACGCCATTAAGCAGGTGCTGGACCCGTCGGTGAACGGCCTGCTGGGGGAGACCCTCAATCTGAAGGGCCACGGCAAACTGGCCCGCACACTGGTGCATCCCCACTACAGCTTTGCCAAAAAACTGTCTCATACCGCCGACAGTCAGGACCAACGTCACCGCATGACCCCGGCCTCGCGCCCGGTGCTGGCGGCCCATCTGCACAGCGACCCGGACTACATTACCCCGCCGTTGTTACAGGAGGCCCCCGAACTGGAGGCGCTCTATCACGACGCCATGAGCAGCGCCTGGGAGGACATGGCCGAGTTGTCGCGTCTGGGGGCGTCTGCCGACGACGTGCAGTATTTGCTGCCCAACGCGGTGTCGGTGCGCTTTACCGAGAGCGGCGATCTGGCGGCGCTGCACCACAAGATGGCCATGCGGCTCTGTTACAACGCCCAGGAGGAGATCTGGGCGGCGTCTTTGGACGAGGCCGAGCAGATCAGAGCGGTGCATCCGCGTATCGGCGGCTACCTGTTGCCCCCCTGTGGCCTGCGGGATCTGGCAAAGGTGCGCCCGGTCTGCCCGGAGGGCGACCGCTACTGCGGGGTCAAGGTGTGGCGGCTGGATTTGAAAGAGTACACCCGCCGGATTTAGGCCGGTCGGGAGTGCGGCCGCCTACCGCACCGGCACACGTAGATGGTCGCCGTCGGCGCGGCTCATGGGGATGTCGAACTGAAGTATCTCCAGCAGGTCGTCCTCACCGGCCTTGATGGCGGCTATGCTGCGTTTCTCGATCGTGACACGGGCCATCAGGTGGGTCACCTGCGGCTGCACCTCGATCGATTCATACAGCAAAAACGGGTCGTAGGCAGCGTCGACCACAGCGGCGGAGCCATCCTGCCGCAAGACCAGCGGGATCTCCACTGGCGGGGTGTCGGCATCACTGTCCCGACTGGTGTAGACACCATCGGTATATTGACTGCGGGCCTGATCAAAGTAGCGGCGACGCTGGGCGCGGGTCTGCTTCGATACATCAAACAACTGCATCTTGCGGATGGACACATGGCTGTCGGTCTGGCGGGAGGTGCCCAGCCAGTTGTTGCGGGTGCGGCAGAACACCTGAATACGGTTGCCGGGCAGGGCGTCCCCGGCTGGATCGGCAGACAGGATCACATCCACCTGCCAGCCGTCCACCACCGGAAAGGTCGTCTCCGGCAGGTAGCTGACCGGGCGGGTGGTGGCACAGGCGGTCAGCCCGACCGTCAGCAGCATCAGGACCAGCCGGAGTGGCAGCCGGGGGCGGCAGGAGGGGGGTACGGTCGGCATAGGGATTCTCCTCAGAGCAGGTTCCGGCAGTATACCCAACCGGCCACAGCCACGCATTCGTGCCGGTGTGGTGGAGCGGCACAGGTGATTGAGCAACCATGCACCGTCACCGTATGATGGGGCGGTAGCCATCCCCCCTCGCCTTTGAAAGCACGTTTATGGATTCCAATCCGCCCAGCCAGTACATCCGCGACCTGTATGCCGCCTATGAGGGCCGCCCCACGGTGCAGATCAAGCTGGCCGGGGTGGCGTATCAGGTGCCCGAAGGGGTGACCCTGCTGATGGCCTGCTGGTATGCCGGTATCGATCTGGTCAAGGGGGCTGGCTGTCTGGGCGGGGTGTGCGGGGCCTGTACCGCCACCTGCAAGGTGCCCGACAAAGCCAATCCGTGGGCCGCTCCCAAGACCGTGCTGGGCTGCCAGACCACGGTGGAAGAGGGCATGGAGATCATCCTGTCGCCACTGGACTGGCCACAAAAGCCGACCTACAAGATGGCCGAACTGGACGACCCGGCAGAGGCCCTGTTCACCATCTATCCAGAGACTCGCCGCTGCACCAACTGTGATGCCTGCACCATGGTCTGCCCCCAGGATATCCCGGTGCGCGCCGCCATGCGCAAGATGATGAACAAGCAGTTTGACGAGGTCGCCCCGGCCTTTGACGAGTGTGTCATGTGCGGCTTTTGCACCATGGTGTGCGAGGTGGCCATCGCCCCCAACCTGCTGGGCATCTATGCCAGAAAGGCAGTCACCAAAGACCACCCGACCCCGGTGGAGCTGCAAGCCGCCCAAACCACCGTGGAGAGCGGTGTGTTAAATGACGACTGGGCGGTACTCATGTCCGGCAACGCGGAGGCGGTGGCGGCCCACTGTCAGGCCCTGCGGGATGCAGACGGCTGAAATCGGGCCGGTGTGGACGCTCAAAGCCGTTGAGCCCTTGGGTGGGGAGTGGTAGAATCAGCCGGGCTTTACCCGACAATCTTTTTTTGTCACTGTTTTTCCTTTTTGTGAGGCGATGCGCGCATGTCTGGTGCTACCGAACCTGAACTGGTTACCGTCGAGATCATGGGCAAACGGTATCAGGTCCCCGATGG
>JALWRU010000137.1 GCA_026994095.1 Nitrospira sp.
GTGTCGGGCAGGTTTTCCATCCCTTCGACCATCAGCACCCGCACCCGCCGTTGCTCCCGCTCCCGGGCGGTCAACTTCACCAGCCGCTGCTGCTGGGCTTCGTACAGGCGGGTATTCTCCAGCACCACGGTCAGCATATTGATGACCAGTCGACCACGCTCCAGCTCTGCGGCGGCAAAGGGGGCCTCCCCCTCACCCCGGTTCATACTGAGGGCACCCACGGCACGACCATCAATAATCAGCGGCCAGCAGATGGCTGATTTGGGCCGCTTGGAGACCCGCTGCGGGTCGGCTTGATATTTTGGGTCTTCGGTCAGATCACCTTGCAGGATCAGCGGCTCTTTTTTGGCCACCACCTGCCCCATCACGCCGTCACCTACGACAATGCGTTGGCCGATAATCGATGTGGGCAGCCCGATAACCGAACAGATCGACAGCCGCCCGGCCGGGTCGTCCAGCAGTGCCAGACAGCCGGAGGAGGCCTGAAACCCGGTAACGATGTGTTGCAAAATATTGTCCCGAACCTGCGCCGGTTCGGTGGTGCTGACCGCGTGCCCGATACGGTACAGATCGTAGATCCACGCCAGCTTGTCGTGCTGGGGATTCGCCATGTGAGGTCCTGTGCTGTGCTGGCCGGCAATCTGGAAGACCCCCATCTATCCATTGCCCTGCTCCCGGCCTTGAAATTGTTCAATCGCTACACCCCGTATCGGTCAGGAGCAGCAAAAAAATCAACTCAAATATGGAACCTAGAAATTTTTGAACAGATCATCCAGCGCCTGTTGTCGCTGGCTCTCTTTGGTATCGTCGGAGGCGTCTGCCGAGCCGGGGGCAGCCAGCTCAAAAAAGTCACAAAAATTACCGCGATCCCGGCGGGACTGCCACTCGGCACGGGCCTCCCGACACTGGTTGTGGGCGGTAGGGTCGTGCAATTTACAGGCATGGCAGGCGTGCATCTCGTTGCCACAGCCATCACAGCAGGCGTGGCGGGCAATGGGCAGCGCCAGCGCCAACTCGGTGCTGCACAGGGGGCAACGCAGTACCTTGGCCATCGTCAGTGGGCCTCGCCCCAGTTGTCGCCCACACCAATGTCCACCACCAGCGGCACCGCCAACTCCGCAGCCCCCATCATCTCCTGGCGCACCATCTCGGACAGGCTGTCCACGCGAGACTCATCCACCTCAAAGATCAGCTCATCGTGGACCTGCAACAACATATTGGTACCGTCTGCCAACTCACCCAGCCGCCGATCCACCGCCAGCATGGCCCGCTTAATAATATCGGCGGCGGTGCCTTGAATGACGGTATTGGTAGCCAGGCGCTCGCCTGCGGCCCGCATCTGCGCGCCTTTCATAGATAGTTCGGGAATGTCCCGACGGCGACCAAACAGGGTGGTGACATAGCCGCATTCGGCAGCGCTCTGCTGGGTTTCATCCAGCCAGCGACGCACCCCGGCGTAGCGCTCAAAATACCGCTCGATGGTCTCTTTGGCCTCCCGCTGGGAGACCCCCAGCTCCCCCGCCAGTGAGAACGCCCCCATGCCGTAGATGATGCCGAAGTTAATGGCCTTGGCGGCCCGCCGCATCTCATCGGTGACCAGACCTTCGTGGATACCAAACACCCCGGAGGCGGTACGGCGGTGGATGTCTTCACCGTCAGTAAACGCCTGAATCAGCTCGGCGTCCCTGGCCACATGGGCCAGAATCCGCAGCTCGATTTGCGAGTAATCGGCCGATACCAGACGGCTGCCTGCGGGGCAGATAAACGCCTGCCGGATACGACGCCCCTCTTCGGTACGGATGGGGATGTTTTGCAGATTCGGGTCGGTAGACGACAGCCGCCCGGTGGCTGCCACCGTCTGGTTAAGGCTGGTATGCACCCGCCCTGTATGCGGGTTCACCAACTGGGGCAGGGCGTCTACGTAGGTGCTCTTCAATTTGGCGTACTGGCGCAGTTGCAAGATTTTGTCCGGCAGTTCATGCTCCTGCGCCAGTTTACTCAGCACCTCTTCATCGGTGGAGAAGCCGGTCTTGGTTTTTTTAGTCGGTTTTAATCCCAGCTTGTCAAACAGGATGACTTGTAGCTGCTTGGGTGAAGCAATATTGAATTCCTCCCCGGCGATGATATGAATCTGCTCGGTCAGGTGGGCGATATGGCCCTCCATCTCTTTCGACATGGCCGCCAAATGGTCCAGATCCAACAAAAATCCATGCCGCTCCATGCGCGCCAGCACCGGCAACAGCGGCATCTCCAACTCATCAAACAGCGGTCGCAGCCCGGATTGGTCCAGCCGTGGAGACAGGTCTTGATACAAGCGCCAGGTGATCTCGGCATCCTCCGCCCCGTAGGGGGTGGCCACATCCACCGCCACTTCGGCAAAGGGGATCTGCTTGGCCCCTTTGCCTGCCACCTCGCTGTAAGCGATCATGTGATGATCCAGGTACTCCAGCGCCAGTGCATCCAGCCCGTGGCTACGGCGGTTGGGGAACAGTACATAATCCGCCAGCATGGTATCGAAGGTGATGCCCGCCAGTGAAATGCCTGCCCGATCCAACACCTGCAGGTCGTACTTGAGGTTCTGCCCCACCTTGGCAATGGCCGGGTCGGACAGCAACGGAGCCAGCACCGTCATGGCTGGCGCCAGGCCAAGCTGGGACTCGGCCCCCTCTCCGGTATGGGCCACCGGGATGTAATACCCCTCATCTTCCGCCAGCGACAGGCAGATACCGACAACATCCGCCTGCAACGGGTCCAGCGAGGTGGTCTCCAGATCGACACTCACCTGCCCACGGGTGCGGATGCGGGCCGCCAACTGGGTCAATTCACGCAGATCAGTGATGGCCTTGTAGTTCTTGGGTGCCGTCTCCCGCGCCGGGGCCTCCTCACCGGTATCGGCCATGGTTTTTAAGAGGCTGTTGAACTCCAACTCTTCGTAAAGGGCGCGCAGGGCGTCTCGATCCGGCTCTTTCAGGGCCAGCAAATCCGCCTCTACGCTGACCGGCACATCGGTGCGGATGGTCACCAACTCGCGGGACAGGCGGGCCAGTTCGCCGTTCTCTTCCACCTTTTTACGCACCCCGTTGGCCTTGATGTCGGCCACCCCGGACAACACCCCCTCCACATCGTGGAATTGGGCGATCAGCTTTTTGGCCCACACCTCGCCGATTCCGGGGATACCCGGTACGTTGTCGGAGCTATCCCCCATGAGCGCCATGACCTCGATGACCCGGTCCGGCGGTACCGAAAATTTTTCGATCACCTCTTTGGCGGTGCTGACGCGCTCTTTCATGGGGTCGAACAGCCGCACATGGTCGCCCACCAACTGCATCATGTCTTTGTCGCCCGACACAATCGTCACGTCGTAGCCGTCTGCCACCCCGCGCACGGCCAGTGTGC
The DNA here is from genome assembly GCA_026994095.1 of Nitrospira sp. GTDB lineage: Bacteria > Nitrospirota > JACRHL01 > JACRHL01 > JACRHL01 > JALWRU01. Next base: position 3,397 of record JALWRU010000137.1, read on the forward strand.
CGATCAGGTCGTCGGCTTCAAATCCGGGCAGTTCTACTTCGGCCAGATTCATGGCCTTGACCAGCCGTCGGATTAACGGCAGTTGAGTCACCAGCTCTTCTGGCATGCGGGCGCGGGTGGATTTGTAATCCGGGTACATTTCGTGGCGAAAGTTGTCGCCAGCGGCGTCGAAGCAGACCACCACCGCGTCCGGTTTGGCCTGAGTGAGCAGTTTGTTGAGGATGGTCACCACACCATATACGGCGTTGGTGGGCACCCCTTTTGATGTCGTAAAGCCGCGCACGGCGAAGAAGGCGCGGAAGATCTGGGCGTAGGCGTCGATCAGATAGAGGGAGGGGCGGGTGGTGGCTTTGGAATCGCTCATGAGGGCGATGATACGACTGCGCACCCCACGAAACAAACCAGCGCCGCAGGCAATATAGGTCTGCGGGGACCGCCCCGCCCACCAGAGGCAAAAAAACACCGTGCGCTGCGCGGGCGTAATATATAAAAAAGATGCCGACCGCGGGCGGGGCAGCGGCCCCCGCTGGCCGTTAAGTTAGTAGCTTTACGAAACAAACCAGCGCCGCAGGCATTACAGGTCTGCGGGGACCGCCCCGCCCGCCGGAGGCAAAAAAATACCGCGCGCTGCGCGGGCGTAATATATAAAAAAAGATGCCTCTGGCAGGCGGGGCGACGGCCCCCGCTGGCCGTTAAATGAGTGGCTGTCGCCACTTTGTTTTTTGTTACGGCTCCATTCCGTACCGCTCCAGCTTGCGGTATAGGGTCTTGCGGTCGATCCCCAGGCGCTGTGCCGCCACCGTACGGTTATCATCCGACTCCGCCAATACCCGCAAAATGTAGGCCCGCTCCACCTCCGCCAAGGTCTGCCCGCCCGTCGCCAGATCATCGGTCGGGGGAGCCTCTGCAGCCTCATCGGTGCCCATCCCCAACGACTCCGGCAGATCATGCTGGGTGAGCAGATCCCCCTGCGCCAGAATCACCGCCCGTTCCAGCACATTGGCCAGCTCACGCACATTACCGGGCCAGGGGTAACGACTCAGCCTCGCCATCGCCCCATCCGAGATGGTCATGGCCGACCGGTGATTCTCCTCACACAAGCGCCGCACCACATGGGCCACCAGTAGCGGAATGTCCATGGCCCGCTCCCGCAAGGGCGGCAACTGAATGGGGATGACATTGAGGCGGTAATACAGATCTTCCCGAAAATTCCCCTCCGCTACCATCTGCGCCAGATCCCGATTGGTGGCCGACACAATGCGGGCGGTTACCGCCACCTCGCGCTGATCCCCCAACCGACGTACCTTGTGGTCCTGCAATACCCGCAACAGCTTGCCCTGCAACGGCAGCGGAATCTCTGCCACCTCATCCAAGAACAGGGTGCCGTCCGCAGCCTGCTCAAACAGCCCGGCCCGGTCCTCTTTGGCGTCGGTATAGGCCCCTTTTTTGGCACCAAAGAACTCCCCCTCCATGAGGGTGTCGGGGATGGCCGCACAATTGACCGGCACCAATGCCCCGGCACAGCCGCTTTCCCGGTGAATGGCCCGCGCAATCAGGTCCTTGCCGGTACCCGACTCACCGACGATCAACACGTTGGCCGGGCTGCCCGCCACCCGCCGCACATACTCAAATACCTGCCGCATGGCCGGATCGACCCCGACAATGCCGTGAAACTCCATCTCTTCACTACCGCTCAGGCGGGCCACCTGGGTCTGTAGCCCAACCTTTTCCACCGCCCGGTGAACCACCGCCAGAATCTGATCGGTCTTGAACGGCTTGGTGATGTAGTCGTAAGCCCCGGCCCGAATGGCCTCGATGGCTGTATCGACCGTACCGAAAGCGGTGATCATGATGACCTCCACCTGCGGGTAGGTGGTGTGGATGTCGGTCAGCAACTCCATGCCCGACATGCCCTTCATGCGCAGGTCGGTAATCACCACATGAAACGGCACCGACTGCAACATCCACAACGCCTCCTTGGCGCTGCCGGCGGTGCGGGCCGAATAGCCTTCGTCTTCCAGAATCTCGGCCAGCAGCTCACTCATCTCCGGATCGTCGTCCACCACCAGAAGCTGGGCAGGCCCACCGGCCTGAGGGGGTCGGTTCATGGGCTCGATTCCTGCGTTGGGTTGAAGTCTGTGGCCAAGTCAGCGGCCAACCCATCAGTCGCCCCCGGCATTTCGTCCTGCGGTAGATACAGTGAGAACGTGGTGCCCTCTCCCTCAATACTCTCCACCTGAATCCAGCCCTGATGGGCGCTGATAATACCGTGCACCACCGTCAACCCCAGCCCAGTGCCCTGACCCGGCTCCTTGGTGGTAAAAAACGGGTCAAACAACTGGCTGCGCACCGCCTCCGGCATACCCGGCCCGGTATCGGCAATCTGCAACAGCACATAGGATCCGCTGCCCTGCTCCGGCACACACAGGGTGCTGCCAGTGATGGTGATGCTGCCGTGAGTAACGATGGCCTGTTGGGCGTTGATCAGCAGGTTCATAATGACCTGCTGCATCTGGTCCGGATCGGCCACCAGCGAAATGGTCGGGTCGATCGCTACCGTAACCTCCACATGGGACCGCTCCGACTGGTGTGACAACAGCGCGGTGACCGTCTGCACCAACTCTGCCAGCACGACCCGCTCCATGGCGGGCGGGCGGCGGCGGGCAAATACCAGCATCTGCGAAACGATACCGGAGATGCGGTCGATCTGAGCGACGATGCGGGTCAAATGGTTGGCCAGTGGATCGCCCTCCGGCAGCTTGCGCAAGGCAAACTCGGCCCGGCCACTGATGACGTTCAAGGGGGTGCCGATCTCGTGGGCCAGACCGGCCGCCAACTGCCCTACCGTGGCCAGCTTCTCCGCATGCTGCAACTGGCGGGTCAGGCGCTCCGACTCGGTGCGGTCGTCCACCGCCAGCACCACACCCTGAACCCGCTGACTACCATCGGCCCCCTCGGTCATCAAGGCCCGCCCGCGCACGTCCAGCACCCGCTCGCTGGCGCGGGAGGTGCGATGGCGCACGCCGTTCATCTCAAAGCGGTCGCGCTCCCCTTGTAACAAGGCCGAAATGGCCTGCACCACCGGGCGGCCAAATATCCGTGGATATAAAAAACCCACCGCCTCACCGCGCATCTCTTCGGCGGCAAAACCGAAGCTATCCGCCATGGCCCGATTCCAGGTGGTGATACGGCCCTCGGCGCTGAATGCCACAATCCCGCTGGAGATATTCTCAACGATGCTGCGCTCATAGGCCCGGTCCCGCAGTAGCGCTTCGGTCTGCCCCTCGATGGTATCGGCCATGCGGTTAAAGCGCTCCGCCAGCCAGCCGATCTCACCCCCCTCACGGGTGCGGTGGCGCAGGCTCAGATCCCCCGCCCCAAATTGCTCCACCGAGCGGCTGAAACGGCGCAGGGGAACCGCCACACTGCGGTGGGCCAGCAGGTAGACCGCCAACAGCAACAACAGGGTGACTAACGCCACCAGCAGCGGCTCCGGGTTGCGGTGGGCGCGCCAGTCTGGTGCGCCGAAGGAAGGGGTCAACCAGAGCTGTAAACGGGCGCCATCTTCGAGGGTGGTCTCGGTAGTGGGTGGACCGGTGGACACCTCCGGATCCCACAATGGCGGCCACAACCGGATCTCGGCTCCACCCGTCTGCAAGCGGGCGCGGTCCAGCCCCAGACCCGATGCCACCCCTGCGAGGATATGGGCAATGGCCGGAGGCTGAAGATCGGCACTACGCATGCGCTCAATGAGCAAGGTCACCTCGGTGCCCTGCTGGGCCAGACGCACCCGCCGGGCCTCCTCTGCCATCACCGCATAGAACACACCGTAGCCGAGCCCCACCGCGACCAGCACGCTGCCTACGGCAAGGGTTAATTTAGTGCCGACACGCATAACCGTCAGTGTACCCAGC
>JALWRU010000138.1 GCA_026994095.1 Nitrospira sp.
ACCACCCCGCCGTGCAGGGAGACTGCACTGGTATTGCTGTCGCGCACGGCATTGAAGCCCTCCCCACCGGCTGCCGGTCCCGGCATGGTAGCGGCGGTTTCGGTGTTGGCCTCGGTACCCGCGTCGTAGACACGGGCGGCAGCCATCAACGAATCACCCACCGCAAGACCACTCAGGTCTTTACCCATCACCCCGGCAAAGCCGTCGTTGGTGTTGACCAGCATGGTGGCCACGGTCAGGCGGGCGTCACTGCTGACCGGCATGGTCACGCTGTAGGTGCCACTGGCCCCCGGACCCACCACCGCACTGGCCATAAAGGTGGTGGAGACAGCCGGGTCAGCGTTGCCCTCCATCATCAACACCGCACCGCTACCGCCCTCGGCCAGATTCTCCAGCCCCACGGTGGCGGCAGTGCCGACACTCCAGGCGGTGTAGGCAGCGCCGTGCAGCAACAGGGTCGGAGGCGACATGGGCTGCGCCTCGGTAAGGTTAAAGACCTTCACCTCGTAGGTGGCCATGGCCACCGGGGTATCGTCATCGTTACAACCGCTTAACAACGGTAATGCCAGCAGTGCCAGCATTGGGATCCATCGTTTTTTCATGTGCTGATCCTCCGCTTAGTTAACGGTCACGACGACACGGGCCACCGGGTTGAGCCAACGGTGCACCGAGCTGTTCACATCGCTGTTACCACCAGCAGGCATGCTGTCACCCAGGTTGCCCCGGTGAATATGCACGTTTTGGTTGGCCTCCACAGTGGTTACGCCCACCGTGCCGCCAGTATCGGCAGAGCCACCCGGCATACCCAGCGTGTTGGGGACACCGCCACCTGCGACCAGCAACTCGTTGTTGACCTCGGTACCCGCGTCATAACCATTGACGTAGTAGGTGTAGGTACCCGGTGCGGTAGGAATGGTGATGCTGTCCAGCCCCAAAAAGCCGTCGTTGGTGGGCAACAACATGGCCAGCACGGTCAACTGGGTGTTGGCTGCGGCAGTGGCGTTGGCACCGGTGAAGTCAGCCGGCGCAAACACGCCCGGACCCTGGGGACCGGCGTTGACCGCAGCAATATCAGCACCCACCGCATTCAGGTCGGTGGTCAGACCGGAGATATCGCCGCCCTCCGCCATGGCTTGCAGCGACGCGCTGGCAGCAGTGCCGATCTCAAATGCGTCATAAGAAGGCGGATGGGCCGCCACCAGCAGCGGGGTGAACAACACCCCTTGAGTCAAATTGGTAACCGTCACGGTCATATCGGTGGCCTGCGCGCCGGTGGCCGACAACAGGGTGAGTGCCAACCCGGCAATGAATTTTTTCATGGGAACCTCCAAGTGAAAGATCGGCAGACGACAGAGGTTGTCGCCTACCGTAAGAAACCGCCATTGCAGCAGTCGCTCGTCACACCCGTGTCCCACAAATATCACAATTGAATCACGCTCATAACGCGGCTCGATCAGCGCACAATGATGCGCGGAGCGGAGCGCTATCGACCCGACCTTCTCACAACAGGTTGTAGCAGGTTCGGGACGGCTACTGCGGCGAACCCTCGGCCACCTGTTTGAGCAGGCTCAGCCCCAACTCAAACGGCTCGGCCACCATGCCGTCCATCATCATGGCGAAGTAGGGACCGATCACGGGGATGTCCATATCGCCCTTCATAAACCACACCACGCGGGTGCCGCTGCCCTCTGACGGCCCGATATCCGCCAGCGTCAAACCGGCCTTGGCAGGGGCGGAGTCGCCATTAAAATAGAGGTCCATCCGGATGCC
>JALWRU010000139.1 GCA_026994095.1 Nitrospira sp.
CTGATGGAGAAGGGCCTCAAGGTCTCCTTGTGCCTCACCACCGGTGACATCCGTGGCTTTGGTGAAACCGATTTCATCGATGGGGTGGAGTGCCGCAGTCAGGACCATCTGGCGCAGATCGTGGCCAGTTCCGACTATTTTTTGCATTTTGGTTAAGCCGATGATTCACCGCCCGTTTTCCATGCAGGTGACCCGATGAAACAGGTGGTCGTGGTCCTCAGGCATACGCCGCTCAACCACATCAAGAATCTGGAGGCGTTTCGTCTGAGCCTGGGGCTGACCTTAAGCAACAATGAGGTGGTCATCGCCATGGTGGACGAGGGGGTGTTAAACGCCATTCCGTTTGAGCCACCGGTGGTGGACCGACCCGATGTGTCGTCTTTTCTTGAGTTATATGAGGCGGTTGGCATCCGCTCGATCGCCGATGGTGCCGCGCTCCAGCGGTATGGCCTTGCTACCGTGCGTGACGGGGTGGAGGTAAGCGATCGAAAAACCATTATCAAGCTGATTTGTCAGGCCGAAGTGGTCATCCCTTTTTAGCGGAGGTTTTTGTGGCAACCCTGCATATTTTGCGCAATCTGGATACCGCGCTCTGTTTTGAGGCGGTGGCCAGCGGTCAGGGCGACGGCCTGTTACTGGTACAGGATGCCGTGCTCTATCCCGGTCCGTTCCCCTGCCCCGTACAGGTGGGAGCGGACGATCTAAAGGCCCGTGGCATTACCTGCGATCACCCGCAGCTCAGTTACGACGGAATGCGCGATTTGATGTTTACCTATGAACACGTGGTGCTCTGGTAGCCCCACGTTTGAGTGAGTTGAAGGACACACCATGCCGATTTCAGAAACCATCGATCAGGAGCTCGACTGCCGAGGTCTGGGCTGCCCCCTGCCGATCATCAAGACCAAGCTTGCAATGGATAAGCTGGATGGCGGGCAGGTGTTGAAGATGACTGCTACCGACCCTGGTTCGGTCAACGACATGACCGCCTGGACTGCCAAGACCGGCCATGAACTGCTGGGCAGCGAGCAGACCGGCGACGACTACATATATTACCTGCGTAAAGTGGGCTAGACTTTAACGATTGGTTGCGCTTTCCCCACGCAGCCTGAAGGAGAGACCGCCATGACAAGCACCACCGATATCGACGCCATTGTTGAAGAACGTGTACAGGCCCTGCTGGATGAGAAACTCGGTCCGTTGGTAGACGCCCGTGTCGCCACCATGTTGGCAGAGCAGGAGGCCAAGGCCGCCGAAAAAGACGTGCAGTTGGATCGTATCGCCATCGTCGCCTCCAAGGGCACGCTGGACATGGCCTACCCGCCCTTGATTCTGGCCACCACCGCTGCTGCGATGGGCATGGAAGCGGGTATTTTCTTTACGTTTTACGGCTTGGACATCGTCAACAAAAAGAAGTTTGACGGCCTTAAGGTTCCGCCGTTGGCGAACCCGGCCATGCCGGTGCCGGTGCCCAACATTTTAGGTGCTCTGCCGGGTATGACGGCGATGGCGACCGGCATGATGAAAAGCTGGATGGGCCGGGTAAATTTGAACTCTGTACCGGAGTTTATCGACATGGCCAAGGAGATGGACTGCACCTTGATTGGTTGTCAGATGACCATGGATGTGATGGGTGTGGACCGGGAGGATCTGGTGGACGGCGTGGTGGTGGGTGGCGCGGCCACGTTCCTGGAGTATGCGTCGAAGAGCAAGATCAGCCTGTTTGTGTAAGTGCCAACGGCGCTACTTAACGCCCTGCGGGGGGCGT
>JALWRU010000140.1 GCA_026994095.1 Nitrospira sp.
CGCCCGCATGGTGACCACAGGTGTCATTGACTACCTTGAACTGGTCCAGATCCAGATAGATCAGGGCGTGGGGGGTGTCACCCTCGCTGATGGTACGGCAGACCTGATCCAGCTTCTGTTCAAAGGCAGCCCGGTTGAGCAGCCCGGTGAGGCTGTCGTGGGTGGCCTGATAGCTGATCTGATCGTGCAGACGGCGGGCCTCGGTGACATCCTCGACGATGCCGACAAAGCCGGTGATGAAGTCGTTCTCATCCAGCAGGCTGACACGGGTGATCTTGAAGTCGCAACGGCCCTTGTGAGGTACCGGAAATGCCGCGTAAATGGTGTGCTGGCGCTGTTGCGCGGTACGGGCCCCGCTTTCGGCCATAAACTCGGCCCGCACCTGATCGTCAAACAGGTCACCCACGTGGGGCAGGGACAGTAGCGCCTCCTGGGTACGCCCCACCTGCTCACACAGGGTAGCGTTGACCAGTTGCGGTTTGCCGTCCGGATCGGTAAACCAGATGCCAAACGGTGAGTTGTCCATAATCGCTTGCAGGGTCTGGGCGTATTCGTCGCGCTCTCGCCCTGCCAGTGAGATGCGCTCATCGGCGGTGACGATGGCCTTGGCCAGGGTACCCAGCTCGTTGTGGTTGGCCAGCACCGAATCCAGCGATACCTGCCCGGTACCCAGGCTGCGCGACTGCTGCACGATGCGACCAATAATACGGTTGAGGTAACGACTGCTGAGCAGGGTGATGACGAAGCCGATCAGTAGAATCAACGACACCCGTGCTGCGCCGTGCAGGCGGGCCTCGTCCATGTGGGTCACCAGCGGCTTGGCATCGAGACGCGCATAGACCACACCAACCAGCTCGTCTTCGTACCAGATGGGGGCCACCACTTCCAGTTCGCGGGTCTCTTCCCAGGCCACCAGCGTCTCAACAAATCGGCTGGCGCGGCTGCCCTTGAGGAAGAACGGCCCGATCACGTCCGGGTGGGCGCTCATGGCCGGGTAACGCTCCGGGTTGGTGTGGGCCATCACGGTAGTGCCGTCCGGCGAAAATACCGCCAGTTCATCTACCTTGTAAAACGACAGACCAATATCGGTGCGCTCCTGCTGGATGCGGGTGCGGGTAGTGGCAAGCTGAGCGGCGATGGCGGGCAGGTCGTTGCTGTAAGCCCGCTCGCTCAGGGAGTCGCTGGTGGTCTTGACCAGTTCGACCGCCTGAATAGTCGCCATCTGCTTAATGTGAGACAGGGAGTCGTGGAGTTGACTCCACTCCATCAGCGCCAGCGCGATAAACAGCGGCACACAAAAGGCGAACAGCAGCTGCCGCCGAACCGTCTTGCCGAGCCAGTTTAACAGCATGGCAGGAAGGGGCTTTGAAGGGTACGAATAGCAGTCGCAAAGCGCCGCCCCAGAGGGCGTAGCACCCATCGGTCGAGCCCGTTTGTGACGACTGACCCCATGTGCCACATGGGGTGCTTTGCCATATGTGGTACTTGCACCATACGCTCCCTCTCCGCCCGCCCGCGGTGTTGCCATGTGGTCTACCACTAACCACAGCCTGGCTATCCAATTAGGTTCTTGTCGGCAGAACGACCGGGGGGGACAAGGGGGATATCCGAAATAACCCAGATATTACGCACTGGTGGGAAGCACCCCTGGGAAGGGGCTTTGAAGGGGCTTCACAGGGGGGCAAAAGCCAGAAGCAGAAACAGAATCAGAACAACATCCCCCCTAACCCCCCTTGGGGAGATTTGGGGAGTGTGCGGATGTGCGGACGCAGCTGTGCGGACGCAGCAGGTTTGCTACATTGTGCGGACGCAGCAGATTTGCTACATTTGCGCAGCAGGTTCGCCACATATTGGATCGGTGGTTTTTCGACCTTGGCCGATGGGGTGCCATTTATATGACTATAAAAGGGCCTTATAATGACTGTTAGGGGTTCGGGGATGGCGTCCCGAATGTAGGGGGGGCATTACCTCTCCAGCTTGGGAAATGCTCTTCACCTGTTACGAAACCTAACACCTGAGCAGCAATCCCGAATTAACCAGTTTCTAGGAGACCCATTCGACAACCCACCAGCCCGCTTGCCATAATCACCCCATGACCGACCATAAACACCCGGCCCGTGGGCTGCTTTGCCCGGTGTGCCACTCGCGCTCGGTGCCGTTTTGGTCGGCGTTCTTCTGGGGAGGGCAGTGGACCCGTGGAATCGCCTGCAAACAGTGCGATACCCGGCTGGTAGCCACCTCCTGGGAGGACCGTACCAGCGCCATCCTGTTCCTGCCGGTCTGGGGAGCGATGCTGATACTGCTCAACGTGCCGTGGGTAGCAGTATTACTCATCTTTGTGGGCACAACGTGGCTGTTTTCATTTGGTGTATCTATCGGCAAGTTGGTGCCCAAAACAGGACGTTTCTGGATGGGAAAACCACTCTCACGATTGGTCGAGCGGGAGCGCCAGCGCATCCAGCAACAGCAGGGGGACCCGGCCCTGCAAGCGTCCGCCAATCCGCTGCCCCTGCCGCGATTTTCGTGGCTCAGTTCCAGCGACCCACTGGATCATCTGTGCTGCCCTGCCTGCCACGCCTATGCCGTGCCGTTCTGGCCGGTGTTTTGGGGGCGCACACTGTCCCGCGATGGGGTCGCCTGCATCCGCTGCGATACCCATATCAGTCAATCTCTGCAGGGCACAGTCTGGTTTGTACTCAAGGCGTTGCCTGCCGTCATTACGGTGGCTGTACTGTTGTATGCAGCAACCTGGGGCATGCTGCCACAGGTACCGGACCCGGAGGTCCGCAACATCTTTCGCTACTGGGTCATCGGCGGATGGTTGTGGAGCGTCAAACTAACCTTTGACCTGATTCGGCTACGGGCAGAAGAGGTGGCGCTGATGGCTAACGGCTGACAGCAGAAAAAACTGAATAGCCCCCCTCATCGCTACCCAGTGGAGTCATTCAAATGGTTGGGCATTTCAATGTCATCGCTCGGCACGATCAACACCCCGCCGCTACCGAAATCCAGCCCGCGCCTGTTGAAAGCGGTCGGCGGTCAGGCGAGCCTGACATCTTCGCTCTAAATGCTCCAGCCCGGCCAGCCCGTCGGGGATGGTCAGCTTTTCGCCGCCCTCCCCGTGCAGGGTGAACACGTGGCGCAGGTGGTTCCAGTCCATGCCGGTCACGTCATCCCAATAGAGCGTACGCGGACGGCGGAAGGGACTGTGTACGGTCACATCGCGGGACGACAACAGCACCCGGCGGCGGTCCACCTCTAAAATCAGGTAGATCGGCAGGTGCACCAAAAAGACCATCGCGATCAGCAGTCCCAGCCACTCCAGCACGGTGACGGGCATGCCGCCCAGTGACAGACCGGCCCCCAACAGCAAAAAGCCCAGCAACAGGTTGATGCGCGCCAGTGTGCGACGGGCCGGGGCGTAGACCAGCGTAGCGTCGCCGGTGACGGCATCTCGATGAACCTGATAATTGCGGGCCTGCCGTTCCAGCCGGTTCAGCACCATCAAAAACAGTAAAAAGCTGACCCCGAACAGCGCCCATCGCTCCAGATCGCCCATGTCTGCCAGTCGCTGCCACAGCGCCACCAATTGCGCGCCGATCTGGCCACTACTCACCCCCTGCCACCAGTCGGACAGGCGGTCGAGGGTCTGTTGAAACATGGGGTTCTGCATGAAGCCTCCGTGAGGGGTCAGAGGGGGTCGATGGAGCGGCACCGGGGTTCACCACCGAACTCCGGGCGCACCGCTACCGTCTTATCGGACAGCAACGCCCATCCCTCAACAGTTGGGTGGCACATAGTGGCGACCCTGAAAAAACGTCGGGGGCGGCGCTATTTCCAGTCAAAATATTGCAAACTGGAGGTGTCGGGGATCAACCGCCCGTAGTCGGTGCCGTCGCGCCCACGCAGACGCAGTTCGGTATAACCGACACTCTTCTGATAGGCGATATACCGGTCGGACGGGTCGTACACCGGCAGCCAGTTGACCCAGCCGTCGGACAGCAGGATCTGTTCACTGGCCCCGTCCAGCGTCACCTCCACCAGATCCCAGGGGCTGAACAGGGCCTCCGGGTCGGTGGAAAAATTGGTGGCTTTGCTGAAGCGCTCGAACACCGCATGGGTGTCGTTGGCAACCGCATCGTGATCGGAGTTACCGCTGCCGCTGCTGATCTGAATGAGGCCGCTGCCGTCCTCGGCCATGACCGCCATACGCACCTGCGGCGCAGCGCTGAAACGGTCGGTCTTGAAGACGATACGGCCATCGGGCAGATAGTCCGGGTCGTTGTCGTCGTCGCCCACCGGGGTCAGGTCGGCGATCTCGGCACCGGTGCCACTGTCCATCACCACAATCGACGCCTTGCCCCCCTCCCGAAACGACGCGTAGGCAATGTGACTGTCGTCCGGCGACCAGGCCGGGTGGCCATCCAGGAGGGTATTGCTGGTCAACGCGGTCAGGCCGGTGCCGTCGATGTTGAGGGTGTAGATTTCGTACGTAGTGAAATCGGCGGCGTTGGGGGTGCCGTGAAACGCCACACGGGTACGGTCATGGGAGAGCGACACCGCATCCTTGAACAACCCCGGCAGGGTGGTGATCTGCGTGGTCACGCGGGTAGCCGGGTTGAAGGTATAGACCTCCCGGTTGCTGTGGTCCCGGTCGCTTAAAAAGACGATCAGCCCGGTCAGGTCGGTGGGCAGTTGCGGGCGTGACCGGGGGGTGGTCGCTGTCAACGGCAGCAGCGGCCAGTTTGCGGCGTTGCCCTCGGGATGCAGACGCGCCACATTGCCGGTGGGGATACCCGCCTGAAAGTGGTCAAACAGCTCGATATTATAACGGCTGACAGCGGTCAACAGTGCGTCTTCGCCGTTGGCATCCTCCTGATAGGGGAACAGAAATTCAGCGGTATAGATGCCGTTGATGGCATCGTAGGCCAGACGCGCCTGCCCGTCGGCCACCGTGTCGGTGAGCGCTCCTGCGGCGGTCAGGTGCTGGTCCACATACTGGGAGGCGATGTTGGCGGCAATCACCGTGCGGCGGTCCTCACCCGGTTCCGGCAGGCCGTCACCGTCCACATCAAAGGTGATGCTGACCCCGTCAAAATCAGTGGCACCGACGTGGTCGTAGGTGGTGTCGTTCCACTGCAGGGCCACATATACATCCCGGTCGTCGTGCAGGATGCCCCACTGGAGGTCGACCGTTTTGACCGCCGCACCACCTCCAAGGCTGTCTAAAAAGGTGAGGGTCTGGCGGGAGGTGGTGGCAAAGTCGGCAAAATTGATGACTCCGTCGATGGGCTTGCTGGCGGTGAGCGGCTGGAGTGCCGGGCTGCTACCGCCTCCACCGCAACTCCATAACAAGATCAGCATGAGGGCGGCGAACAGGTGGCGGGCGGTGGATAGTATCAATGAGGACAAGGTCATGGCAGCACTCCGACACGGGCGAATCATGGGCGACCGAGCTATATGCATGAACCAAATAAATGGACCCACCCGTACCACCGGCGCCGCCGGGAAAGAGTAGCCGCAGATCGACAAAAGGTACAGCCAAGCGACCTGCCTGAGATGAGATTTGCGTCCATTTGCCGTGAGCCGCGTCTTCCTTAAGTAAGCATTCAAAAGGAGACACCATGTCGAACATGAAACAGACCGTACAAGACACCTATGGCAAGATCGCGCAGGAGGGCGGTACCTGCTGCGAATCCTCAAGCTGCTGTGCCACCACCCCGACCGATGCGGATGAAACATCCCGGCGATTGGGGTATGCAGCCGAGCAGACAGCGGCGGTCCCTGCGGGTGCCAACCTGGGATTGGGCTGCGGTAATCCGCAAGCCATCGCCGCATTACAGCCGGGCGAAACCGTGCTGGATCTGGGCAGCGGCGGCGGTTTTGACTGCTTTCTTGCGGCCCAACAGGTGGGGCCAAACGGTCATGTGATCGGCGTGGACATGACGGTTGAGATGATCGCGCTGGCGCGTAACAATGCGACCAAGGCGGTCAAGGCTGGCTCGCCTGCCAACGTTGAGTTTTTACTCGGTGAGATCGAGTCGCTACCGTTGGCGGATCGTACTGTGGATGTGATTCTGTCGAACTGCGTCATCAACCTGTCCCCCGACAAACCGGCGGTGTTTAGAGAGGCCTTTCGGGTGCTCAAACCCGGCGGTCGGCTGGCCATCAGCGATGTGGTGACCACCGCTCCCCTGACCGCCTCGGTGCGCGACGATATGCAGGCGGTCACCGCTTGTGTGGGCGGTGCGGCCACCATCGATGAAGTCTCGCAGATGTTGACCGATGCCGGGTTTGAGCAGGTAAATATCACCCCACTACAAGACACCACCGAGGTGATTCGCGACTGGAGCCAATCGGCGGCGGTGGACAATCTGGTGGTCTCTGCCAAAATTGAGGGAAGACGACCGTAACCATGAAACCTACTGTGCCACCCATTGCAACACCTCTCACTACCGCGCCGGACTCGGCTGCCCTGTGGGCGGCCTTTCACCAGCCGCTGTATGCATTTGTGCGCCGCCGGGTGGCCACGGATGAAGATGCAGAGGACGTGTTGCAGGGGGTGTTTGCCCGCATCCATTCGGCCCAACCCACCACGCCGATTCAGAGTGTGAGCGGCTGGGTGTATGAGATCACCAGAAACGCGCTGGCCGATCACCACCGTCAGCGGGCACGGCAACAGCGGCTGGCCGAGGGACTTGAAAATGAGCCGTCCCGGTCGTCCGCCGATCTGGCAGGCGGCGGGGGCGATCCCGCAGGTGACGACCCAGGCAACGACCCGGCCAGCGAATTGTCGTGCTGTCTGCAACCGCTCATCGATCAGCTTGCACCCCGCTATGCAGAGGCCATTCGGCTGACCGACCTGGGTGAGTTGTCGCAGGCAGCGGCGGCGAGACAACTGGGCCTGTCGGCCTCGGGCATGAAGTCGCGGGTGCAGCGCGGCCGGGCGCAGCTGAAAGCGTTGTTGCTGGACTGCTGCCAGATCACATTAGATGCCCGTAACGGCATCGCCGATGTGCAAGGCACGCACGGCGTGCATCGATAAGGGCAGCGGGCCAGGGATGCGATAGGCGAACGGGCAGCCATGCTGCACGGGGCCGGGGGTGACCATTCCTTAAAAACAAAAACGGGCCAGCAACCCGGCCTTGCCCACCCAGAAAATCAACCGGCGTAGGCGTTCGATTTTGGCTTGTGGGCGTTCTCGCAGGTGAGGGCAGCCCGCAGGCGTAGCAGCGCTACGTTGAGGACTGACCCGATCCGGAGAGGTTGTCC
>JALWRU010000141.1 GCA_026994095.1 Nitrospira sp.
TGCTGATCGATACCCTGTCGTTTGAGCCGTACCCGGAGGGCCAGCCGTGGGTGGCCTACGGCCAGTTCTGCCGACACTTTTTGGCACCGCTGGCGCTCATGAGCCTCACCGATATTCGGCTGGGGCAGTTATTGCGTATCCACATTGACGGGGTGCCGCTGGATCTGGCCAGCGCTCTGCTGCCCACCCGCAGCATGCTCAACCTGTCGCTGGGGATGCACATCCGCCTGCACGCCAAGGCCCAGACCAGGTATGCAGACCAGAGTGACGCCAAACAGCAGGGCAGCCAACGGTCCTTCAGCAAGAAAGCCCTGAGTAATCTGCTGGAGAGCCTGCGTGGCACGGTTGCCAAACTGGCGTGGAAACCGGGCGGTACCGAGTGGCACGACTACTACGCCGCCAACAACAACTATGGCGACGCCGGTCTGCAACACAAAGAACAACTGGTGGGGGAGTATCTGCAACAGGCAGCCCCGGCAACGGTGTGGGATCTGGGTGGCAATACCGGCCGCTTTAGCCGTATCGCTGCCGAGCAGGGCGCGCAGGTCGTCTGCTGGGATATCGACCCGGCCTGCGTCGAGGTCAACTACCGCCAGATGCGCAAACAGCAAGAGACCCGGCTGTTGCCGCTGTTGCTGGACCTGACCAACCCGTCGCCGGATCTGGGCTGGGCGGGGCGCGAACGGGATAGTGTGGCCGCCCGGGGGCCGGTGGACGTGGTCATGGCGTTAGGGCTGGTGCACCATCTGGCCATCAGCAACAACGTACCGCTGCCGCTGATTGTGGATTATTTGCACCGCCTGTGCCGGTCGCTCATCATTGAGTTTATTCCTAAAGAGGACTCCCAGGTGGTGAAACTGCTGGCCACCCGCGAGGATGTCTTTGCCGACTACCACAAGGACGGCTTCGAGGCGGCCTTTGGGGAGCATTTTGAGATCCGTCAGGTGACCGAGATCCCGGAGACCTGCCGCACCCTCTATTTGATGCAAGCGCAGGCTGCTACCAACTGATTTACCGACGTTGTGGGCCTGCCCTCGCAACCGTTATGAGCCATATTTTGACCGGGCCTAACCTGCGTGTATTGTGCCGCGAGCTGTTTTGATGATGATGTCGCCGTTTAAGCTGCTGACCACCCTGTTACGCAAGCTGTCATTCAAACCCCACATCCTGTTTGCGCTGCTCAGCAGCTACGCATTTCTATTGGGGTTTTTGCCGATCCTTGCGGATACCACCGTGCCACTGGCAGCGGCAGTAAGCGGTTGGTTTGTACTGGTTTTGGCGTTGCAGATGGTGCTGCTGGGCTGGCTCTCTGGCCGGAACTCAGGGGGGGCCGCCCGGTGGTTGGCAGCGGTGCTGCTGGTGGCCAATCTGGTGGCGTTCTTTGGGTCGTTTTTCAGCGATTTTCTATCGCTGCCGGGAGGTCAAAAAATAGCGTTGTTTGTCGCCCTGGCCGTGGTGGCTCGACTGTTGTTGGGTGTCGCTTCCGCGCGCCCCCAACTGGGCCGTATTGTGATGCTGATTGTGGCGCTCAACATGGCGGTGGCCGTTGGCAGTGAGGTGACAGGTGGCGGTGACCATAGCAGGCCTGCCGCCTCTGTTGCCCGCACCACGCAGGCGGGAGAGATGCCGGACCTACCGCGTTACTCAGCGGTTCGCCTCGCCAATCGTCCCAACATCCATCTGATTGCGATTGATTCACTGTTGCCGGATGCGCTGGCGGTCAAACACATGGGTATTCATGCCCGCTACCAGGCGGTCTTTG
>JALWRU010000142.1 GCA_026994095.1 Nitrospira sp.
GGTGACGGTACCTGTCGTAGGATCGTTTGCGATAGCAATTCCCCCAAACAAAAAAGTGGGACATCCGGTTGTGTATGCCTGAAACAGGATCTTAGCCTGTTTTTCTGGCTTGCGCTATCGGTAGTTGGCGACACCGGTGGGGGTGGCAGAGTTGTCCTGGCGAGCGTTGATGACAAACGCGGGAAGCCCATATATTTCAAGGGTTACCGGCAATATTTCCGGGGGCGACAGGAGCGTCAGACGGGCAGAAAAGGCTGCGGACAGGAGTTAGCGCAGCAGAATTCCCATGAGGGAGGTGGCCGGATGCACCGTGACGATGTCGGCGGCTCCGGTCAGGTCCAGGTCACCGATGGCGACTCCGGCGGGGGCCGGTGGGGTGACCAGCCGGAATTTGTTGCCAAAGGTGCCGTCGCCCACCCCCGGATTACCCGCGTCTTCGTTACCGGGCAGGATGGTGACTGCGTTGTCGTCCAGATCGGCAGTGACGATGTCGTTGATGCCGTCGCCGGTCACATCTCCCAAGGCCACGCCGGTGGGGCGTTTACCGACCGCATAGGAGACCGCTGTGGTCAGCCCGCCACCCGCGTCGGCAAGCAGTACTTCTACCCGGTTCTGGCTGGCGTAGGTGCGCACCGCATCGGCCCGGCCATCGCCGTTCAAGTCGGCCATGGCCACATGCACATCCGGCTGCACCTGCGCCGTATCCGGCAGCCCGTTGGCCGGGGTGAAGTTGCCGCTGCCCGCGTTGAGCAGCCCCTGTAAGCGGTCGAGGTCGTTGGCGTTAAACTGTAACGGGGCGACCGTAAGATCGGTCATGCCGTCACCGTCCAGATCGCCGCTGGCGATGTTCCAGGGGGTGGTGGAGGCACCGCTTGCCAGCCGATTGAGGGGAGTGGCACTGTCAAAGTTGCCCAGTCCGTCGCCTTTCAACAGGATGGTGGTGTCGTTGAGCGGCTGGGTGACCGCCGCATCCACCAGGCTGTCACCGTCCAGATCGGCCAGCGCGACCCCGTGGGGGGAGGACAGCAGGTCGATGGGGATGGCGGCACGGGCAAACACGGTGCCGGTCGACCCAAGGGCGACGGCGATGGAGTCGTTGTCCTGATAGACCACCACCAGATCGGCGAGGGTGTCGTTGTTCAGGTCGGCGGCACGCACCGCCACCGCCCCCAGCAGCAACAGGCCCGGATTGGTGGGGGGGATCGCAGTACCGCTGGTATAGATACCGGTGCCGTTACCGGCAAATACGGTCATCACCTCGCCGATGGTGTCGCCCAACTCGTTGGCGGTGATGATGTCGTTAAAGCCGTTGCCATTAATGTCGGCAATCACCAGATCGCGAGGCTTGGGGCCGGTCGGTTTGGTCTCAATAATATGGATGGTGACCGTAGCGATGTTGGAGACGGCAGTGGCCGCATCGCTCACCTGCACAGTAAAGCTGTCGACCCCGAAGTAGTCCAGATCCGGCACATAGCTGATCAGCAACAGGGCGTTGTTGACGGTGGCGGTGCCGTGAGCGGGTTGGGTGATCAGCGTGTAGGTATGCACGTCGCCGGTATCCGGGTCGTTAATGACCGGGGCGATGTCGGTTTTGGTCACATTTTTGAGGGTGGAGGTTTGCAAATCGTCCAGGGTGGGACCGGTATTGGTATTGGTGACAGTGATGGTGGCGGTGCCGCTGGCCACCGCGCCGCCGCTGTCGGTGGTGGTAAAACCAAATACCACGGTGCCATTAAAGAACTGGTCCGGGGTGAAGTGCAGGCCACCGGCGATGGGGGCCACCGTGCCGTTGGTGACCGGGCCGTTCAAGGCGAAGGTGTGGGTGTCGCCGTTCGTGGCAATGTCTGGATCGGTTACCGTGGGCAGCAGGTCGACCCCGGTGCCGTTCTCCAGCGTGGTGGCGGCAATGTCGGCCACCAGCGGCGGATCGTTGACCGGAGTAATCGAGACGGGGGCGGTGGCCGGGGTGAACAGGGGCAGCCCACCGCTGTCGATGGCCCGGTAGGTAAAGCTGTCGTTGCCGTTGATGTTGGCATTGGGGGCGTAGCGCAGTTGGCCGCCCACCACGCTGGCGGTGCCGTTGGCCGGTTGGCTGACGATCACAAAGGTATGCAGATCGCCCACATCCGGGTCGGTGACTACCGGCGTGGCCAGCACCGGGCTGTCTTCGGTGGTGGTCAGCGTCACGGTCGCAGCGGTGGGGGCGTCGTTGACCGGCGAGACCTGCACGGTAGCGGTGGCCGGAGTCGCCAGCATCAACCCGCCGCCGTCGGTCACCTGAAAGGTAAAGCTGTCGTTGCCGTTGGTGTTCGGATCGGGCAGGTAGCGCAACTGGCCGTTCACCACATTGGCGGTGCCCTTGGTCGGTTGGGTGACAATCGAGAAGGTAAACGTGTTGCCCACGTCCGGATCGACCACCGTGGGGGTGACGCTCACCGGGGTGTCTTCAGCGGTGACCAGCGTGGCGGTAGCGCTTGAGGGCGGGTCGTTGATCTGGGTGACGGTGACGGTGACGGTGGCGGTATGGGTCAAACCGGTGCTGTCGGTGGCCTGATAGGTAAAGCTGTCGACCCCGAAAAACTGGGTGACCGGGGTGTAGGTCAGGGTCAGGCCGTTGACCGTGGCGGTGCCGTTGGACGGTTGGGTAGGCAGTTGCAACGAGAAGCTGTCGCCCGCATCCGGATCGGTCACGGTGGGAGTGACGGTGATGGGGGTGTCTTCCACCGTGGTGATCGACAACGGGTCGGCCACAGGCGGGTCGTTGACGGCAATCACGGTGACGGTGGCCGTGGCCGGGGTGGCCAGGGACAGGCCGCCCGCATCGGTGGCCTGGAAGGTAAAGCTGTCGCTGCCGTTGCTGTTCAGATTGGGGGTGTAGCGCAACTGCCCGCCCACCACGCTGGCCGTACCGTTGCTGGCCGGGGTGACGATGGAGAAGGTGTGGCTGTCACCGGGGGTGGGCGAGTCCGGGTCGACTACTGTGGGGGTGACGGCGATGGGGGTGTCTTCGTTGGTGACCAGCACTGCCACCGCCGAGGTGGGGGCATCGTTGACATTGCCGATGATGATGGTACCGGTACCGTCTACGGTCAGCCCGCCGCTGTCGGTGGCGCGGAAGGTAAAGCTGTCACTACCGGTCTGCCCGGTGCCGGGGGTAAAGGTGAGGGTGGTGGTATTGCTCACCACGGTCCCGGCGGTGGGCTGGGTCAACAGGGTGTAGGTGTGGCTGTCGCCACTGTCCGGGTCGCTGGTGGAGGGCGTAACCGTGGCGGCCACCCCCTGCAAGGTCAACACGGTGACCGTAGTGGCGGTGGGGGCGTCGTTGACCGGGGTGATGGTGACCGATACGGTGGCGTTGGAGGTCAGCCCGCCGCTGTCGGTGGCGGCATAGACGAACTGGTCGTTGCCGTTGAAGTTAAGCTGTGGGGTGTAGGTTAAATCGCCACCGCTGACGGTCACGTTGCCGTTGCTGGGCGGGGTGCTGACCGACAGGGTGATGGTGTCGGCCACGTCGATGTCGATGACCGTAGGGGTGATGACGACCGGGGTGTCTTCTGCCGTGGTGGCTACCGCTGACTGGGCCGTGGGTGGGTCGTTGGTGGGGGTGATAGTGACTGCGGCGGTGGCCGGGGTGGCCAGCGACAGGCCGCCCGCATCGGTCACCTGAAAGGTAAAACTGTCGCTGCCATTGATATTGCTGGTGGGCACATAGCGGAACTGGTTGCCCACTACCGTGGCGATGCCGTTGGCCGGTTGGGTCACCACACTGAGGGTATGGCTGTCGCCGCTGTCTACTTCGGTGATAACCGGGGTGGCGGTACCGGCCCCGTCCTCCGGGACGATCAGCAGCAGGGTGGCAGAGAGGGGGGCATCGTTGACCGGCGTGACCTGCACGGTGGCGGTGGCCGGGGAGGCCAGCGACAGACCGTCGCCGTCGGTCACCTGAAAGGTAAAACTGTCACTACCGTTAAAGTTGGCGTTGGGCACATAGTGCAGTTCACCGGCCACTACCGAGGCCACACCGTTGGCGGGCTGCCCGCTGAGGGTGATGGTGTGGCTGTCGCCCAAGTCCGGGTCGGTCACCACCGGTACGGTTTGGCCGGGGGTGTCTTCTGCGGTCTGGATGAGCGCGACTGCTCCGGTGGGTGCATCGTTGACCGGCGTGTAGGTGAGGGTCACGGCGGCATCTGCCGACAGGCCACCACTATCGGTCGCCCGATAGGTAAAACTGGTAGACCCAAAAAAGTTGAGCGCCGGGGTAAAGACCAGCGACTGGCCGTTGATGGCGACACTGCCGTTGGACGGGGGCGAGGCCACGGTAAAGGTGAAGGTGGTGTCGTCCGGATCGACAATGGTCGGGGTGAGGGTGATGACCGCATCCTCGACGGCGGTGGCGGCCTGTGCCGGGGCGACGGGGGCGTCGTTGACCGGTGTCACCGTGACCACCGCGTTGCCAAACAGGGTGATCGAGCCGCCTTGACTGGCAGAGAAGACAAACGTATCGGTGCCGGCAAAGTCCGGGTTGGGCACATAGTGCAGGATGCGCGCGCCAGAGACGATGCCGATGGAGGCGGTACCGTTTACGGGTGGCGTGACGATGGCAAAGCCGTAGGTGGGGTCCAGCCCTGCATTGGGGTCATCCACCACCGGGATCAGATCGACGGCGGTGTCTTCCAGGGTGGTACCGGTGGCGGTGGAGGAGCCGCTGGGGCTATCGCTACCACCACCACTGCCGCAGGCGGAGAGTACCAGCAAGAGCGGCAGGGCCAGTAACAGGCGCTTTATCCGGTTCATGGCAGTCGGCAGGTTACGCGGCACAGGTCTGGGCCTCCAGCGCGGGCTGTTCGTCAGTCTCCAGCGCGATCAAACGGGCATCAACGGTGCCATTTTTGAGGGTCATCAACCCCACAGAGGGGATTCGTTGAAAACGACGTGGACCGGCGCTGCCCGGGTTGAATAACAGGGTGCTGCCAATACTTTCCAGGCGGCCTTGATGGCTGTGGCCGTAGATGAGCAGCTGTGGCCGGGGGTGTTCGTCATCGGTCCAGCGATCACTGCGCAATAGCGCCTCCAGCGGCGCGACCTGATGGATCAGGTGGATGTCGACCCCCTCGATGGTGGCAGAGATGCGTTCCGGGTAGTGGGCGCACGGCCCGAAGGCGTCGATATTGCCCTGCACCACGGTCACCGGGGCCAGCGCGCGCAGGTCGATAAGGACCTCCTCTTCACCAATGTCACCGGCGTGGATGATGTGATCAACGCCGTCGAACAGCTCAAACACCCGCCGATGCATGCGACTGTGGGTATCGGAGATGACACCGACTAACACGGGTGACAGTGGCTTAAAGGGTCACGGTTGAAACAGGGTGGGTGCAAGGGCAGATCCAACATAACAGTACAAAAGGGCATCCCTGCCGGATGGGGGCGATGGGTCATGTCTGTCCCGGTCGTGCCCTTATCAATTGTAACGCATCCACCCGAATTTGTAGCATTGCCATTTGCGATCGCACGGTGTCGGGCTGACCGGGCGCTGGCCAGCGCGTTATGCTTGGGGTCTGTCGATTTTTACCCCGTTTTTTATGGAGAGATTTCCCCATGGGAGCTTCTGCCCCAGCCGTTGACTTGAAGGCCGCCCAAACCGTCGCCACCACCGCCGCCCGTGCCGCCGGGGCCATTCAGCGAGCGGCTTTTGGCGGGGCCTTTGCGGTAGAAAAAAAGGGTCTCATTGATCTGATTACCGAGGTGGATACCGCCTGTGAAACCACAGTGGTCAAGGCGCTGACCGAGGCCTTTCCGGAGCATGGTCTGCTAGGGGAAGAGGGCAGCAGTCGGGAGGGGGCGGTCGACGCCCGCTGGATTATCGACCCACTGGACGGCACCACCAACTTTGCCCACGGCTTTCCCTTTTTTTGTGTCTCCATCGGGCTGGAGGTTGCTGGCGTCCCCACGCTGGGGGTGGTGTACGCCCCGATTCTAGACGAGCTGTTTGTGGCGGTGCGCGGGCAGGGGGCGACCCGCAACGGCACGGCCATTGGTGTATCGACTACGGACACCCTCATCGCCTCGATGCTGTGTACCGGCTTTCCGTACCATGTGAACACGGGCGGGGATGACAATCTGATCCACTTTGGCAATTTCACCCGCCGTGCGCAGGCGTCCCGGCGCACCGGTTCGGCGGCGCTGGATTTGTGTTACGTCGCCATGGGCCGGTTTGACGGCTTTTGGGAGGCCCACTTAAAGCCGTGGGATGTGGCTGCCGGTGTGGTGGTCGTGGCCGAGGGCGGCGGCACCGTCAGCCGCTATGACGGCAGCCCGCACCGGCTGGACGGGGCGCAGGTATTGGCGTCCAATGGCAAGATCCACCCGGCCATGATGGATGTGCTGGCGGGCAAGCTGGATGGGGAGGGGTGAAGACAGTGGCATCGGGATTGATCTCAACTGACGAACTGGCCCGATGGCTACACCAGAAACAGCCGGTAACGGTGCTGGATGTGCGCGGCAAGGGTAGCTATTTGCAGGGGCATATTGGCGGATCGGTGGTCACCCGCTGGCAGGATTTTACCGACGGCGGCCCGATCAAGGGCATTTTGCACCCGGATTCGGCGGTGTTGGCCGAGCGATTTTCTGCCCTTGGCATCACCAACGAAACCCCGGTGGTGCTGGTGTCCGAGCCGTTTGAAAACTGGGGGGCGGAGGGTCGTTTTTTCTGGATGCTGCACTATCTGGGGCATGGTGACATTCGGGTGCTGGATGGCGGTTATCCCAAATGGAAGCGCGAGGGTAAACCGATTGCGCTGTTGCCCAGCCGGGCCTCGAAAGGTCAGTTTACGCCTTTGTTACGCATGGATACGGCCATTGATCTGGAGGGGGTGGAAGCCTGTTTAAATAATGACCCGGACACGGTCATTGTCGATACGCGGGGGTCGGACGAGTATGCCGAGGAGGGTCATATTCCCGGTGCAGTCAATCTGCCGTGGGTGAGTTTGTATGGCGACGACGGCACCTTGAAGCCGCCGGATGAATTGCGGGGGTTATTGGCGCAGGTGGGTATCATCCCGGACCGGCGCATTGTGCCGTACTGCACGGGTGGAGTGCGGTCGGCGTGGTTATTCTTTGTATTGTATTTATTGGGGTATGAGCGGGTGCAGAATTACGACGGGTCCTGGTGGGAGTGGACGGATGACCCGGCCAGGCCGGTGGAGCGGTAGTAAAACAAAACCCGACCGGGGGCGGGGTGGCGG
>JALWRU010000143.1 GCA_026994095.1 Nitrospira sp.
TCTCGGCCCTCACCGGCCGCTTCGTGGACACCCACGCCGAGGCCCGACTCACTCTGCCCGATCTCATCTCCTTCGGCCTCTATCAGGAACTGGGCCAGGGATGGGCGGTGATGGCCGAAGCCCAGCTCACCTGCGCACTGATCTACAACGGCTTGGAGCGTACCGAGGCAGCGCTGGAGGCAGCAGAAGCCGCCCTGTCGATCAACCCCAAACTGGCGTTGGCACAGGGTCAGGTGGGAGTTTGCCTACGGCAGATGGGGCAGATCGACGCTGCCATTGAGGCGATGGAGCAGGCCGGAAAACTGGACCCGGCCACCGCTGACTACCCCTTTAACTGCGCCCTGTTTGAGCGGGTGCGAGGCCGTATGCAGGCCGCCGTTACCCACTTTGAGCGGGCGCTGGCCCTGCGGCCCGACATGGTGCTGGCCCACAGCGGCTTGGGCAATGCCTTACAGGAGATGGGGCGGCTGGATGAGGCGCTGACGGCATTTAAAACTGCATTAAAACTGGCCCCGAAGGACGCCGAGCGGCACCGGGAGCTGGCGTTTATCCATGCCATGATCGGGCAGGATGACGAGGCTGCCGAGCGCATGGCCCACGCGCTGGAATTATCGCCGGACCAGCCGGATTTAAAATTATTACTGGCAGCCCAGCGCCGGGTGCAGGGGCGGCTGGCCGAGGCCGAGGCGCTGGCGGCGGACCTGCTAACCGACAAGGTCCTTAGTGGAGGCTCCATTCAACCGTTTGCCCTGCTGCCGCTGGAGAGTACCCCGGCCCAGCAACTGGCCGCCGCCCGCGCCTACATCGATAGCACTCAGGCCCAGGCGTTGGCACAAGAGCGGCCCGCACCAACGATTCGCCCGGTGGATGACGACCGCCTGACCGTCGGTTATCTGTCCAGCGACTTTCGCCGTCATCCGGTGGGGGTGTTGATGGCCGATGTGCTGGAGCACCACGATCGGGCGCGCTATCGGGTGATTGCCTATGCCACCCGCGAACACGATAACAGCCCGGTGCGGGCGCGTATCGGCAAGGCGGTGGAGCGGCTGGTGGACCTGCACGCCATCGGCGGGGCCGAGGCGGCTACGCGCATACAGGCCGACCGGGTCGATCTGCTGGTGGATTTGAACGGCCACACCCAGGGCAACCGGCAGGACATTCTGGTGCAACAGCCCGCACCGGTACAGGTGGCCTATCTGGGGTATGCGGGCACCAGCGGTGCGCCCTATATGGACTATGTGATTGCCGACCGCAAGGTGTTGCCGCAACCGCTGACCCGCCATTTTAGTGAGCAGCCCGCCTACCTGACCGGCAGTTACATGCCCGCCCTGTGTGGCCATCCGCAGCCGTCTCCCCCCAAAGCACGGGCTGACTACGGGCTGCCGGATGCCGGGTTAGTGCTGTGTGCGTTCCACAATCCGTCCAGGGTGCTGGCCGCTCAATTTGAGTTGTGGCTGACCCTGCTACACGATCTGCCGGGAGCGGTGTTGTGGCTGTCGACCCGCAACCAAGCCGCCCAAGGCCACCTGCGGGCGCTGGCAGATGCGGCTGGGGTCGACGGCCAACGGCTGGTATTCGCCCAACATATGCCCAGCCTGGCCGACCATCTGGCGCGCTACCGGGTGGCTGATCTGTTTTTGGATAATTACCCCTATACCGCCCACTCCACTATGCTGGATGTGCTGTGGGCGGGCTGCCCGGTGGTGAGCCGCATGGGGGCGACGATGGTCAGCCGCATTGGCGGCAGTCTGTTACA
>JALWRU010000144.1 GCA_026994095.1 Nitrospira sp.
CGCAGTTGATGGCCCGCAGTCGGGGCGTGAAGAACATGTCTGCCGATGACCTGGCCGGGCGGCTGGAGGGAAAAAAATCCAAACGGCTGGTGCTGCTGGATGTGCGCTCGGACGGGGAGTTCAAGGGGGGGCACATCCGTCAGGCCCGCCACCTGCCGCTCAACCAGATTCAGGGCAGTGCCAAGCTGTTAAAGGGGATGCAGGATGCGGAGGTAGTCTGTATCTGCGCCTCTGGTCGACGCTCGGCGGTGGCGGCCATCCATCTCAAACAGGCCGGTTTTAACACGGTCTACAACCTGTCTGGCGGCATGGCCCGCTGGCAGGGGGAGGTCAAACGTGGCCGATAAGGCGGACACCACCCGCGACGAAAACGCCCCCTACCCCTGTGGCAAGGCCTGCTGGGGCGGACGGCTGTTGCTGCTGGTGATGGCTCCGTTGTTATTGGTCATGCTGGTACCGCCCGGTTGGCACGGCATGGGTGACATCTCGCCCCACGCCCTGCGGGTGGCCCTGTCGCAGCGGCCGGAACAGGTGATGGTGGTGGACGTGCGCACGGCCACCGAGTTTAAACGAGGCCATATTGAGGGGGCCCTGTCGGTACCGCTGCATCTGCTGCCGTTCAGGCTGTCTACGCTGGCCCCCTACAAGGACCGGGAAGTGGTCTTGATTTGCCTGTCGGGTCACCGCTCGCGGGTGGCCGGGTTGATCCTCAGTCTGGCCGGGTTTGGCACCCGCACCAATCTGGATGGCGGTATGGCCGCGTGGCAGTCGGGCGGGTTGGCAGTGACACAGGGCGGCTGACTTTCTGTGCGTTTATTGATAACAAAGGAGACTCCCCATGAGTAGTTATGGAATTGAAGCCCGCTTGAGCCTGTCCTACGACGAGGCGGTTGAGAAGGTCACTGGCACCCTCAAGCAAGAGGGCTTCGGGGTCTTGACCTCGATTGACGTACATGCCACCCTGAAGGCCAAAATCAACGTGGATTTCAAGCGGTATGTGATCCTGGGTGCGTGTAACCCCCAGTTGGCCCATCAGGCGCTGACGGAGGAGAACGACGTGGGTCTGCTGCTGCCGTGCAACGTCATTGTGTATGAGACGGAGGACGGCGGGAGTGTGGTGAGTGCAATCGATCCGGTCGCCATGCTGTCGGTGACCGGGCGGGACGATCTGGGCCCCATGGCCGACGAGGTCTCCCAACGGCTCACCCGTGCCATCGAGAACTGTCGCTCGTAATCCTGCCGGGATAGGAGGGGGGTCGCCCCTGCTCCCGGCCCATTGGCTTGGGAGAGTCCCTGTGAAAAATTGGTTACGGCCCGCACTGATCGGGCTTGTGTGGGTGTGTGTTACGGCGACCCCCGGGTACGCCACCAACGGCTATCAGCTTATCGGCGTCGGTCAGATGCAGAAGAGCATGGGGGGCGCGGTGACTGCCCTGCCCATGGACACCATGACCGCTATCAGCAACCCGGCCGGTATGTCGCGGGTAGGGGAGCGGGCCGACTTTAGTCTGGAAGCCTTCATGCCGGTGCGCACGGTGGACTTTCGGGCCTTTGGCGGCGAAGAGACCGAGGGGGGGACCGAACTGTACGGGGTGCCGTCAGTCGGCTGGGTCGCCAAGGCCTTTGGCCGCGACGATATGTATTTCGGTGGCGGCATGTTCGCCACCTCCGGGCTGGGAGTGGACTACGGCGAGGTATTGATCGCCCCGGCAGCAGCCTTCGGTTTTGCGCCCGGTACCGACGTCACCTTTGACGGCCAGAGTGCCATCCAGTTCTGGAAGATGGCCCCGACCGTCTCCTGGCGTGCCAGCGACCGCCTGAGTGTGGGCGTGGCGGTCAATATGGATTACCAGTCGGTGACCATTCGCCAGCGGCTGCGCAATATCCCTTTTGGGGCGGGTGCCGGGCCGTTCACAGCCACAGATGTGAACCTTGATCTGGGCCGTCCCACCAGCCAGTTGGGGCTGGGCGGCAGTATCGGGGTGCTGTTCGACATGAGCGATGTGGTGACGCTGGGGGTGTCTTACACCACCCGTCAGTACTTTAGTGATGCCAACTTCCGGGTGCGGGCTGGCGATGTGGTGGCCTTCAACGGTGCCACCGGCCTTGGCGGCAAGTACAAGATGCATCTGGACTATCCGCAACAGGCGGCGGTGGGCATTGCGGTGCGACCGGGCGATGATTTTGTGATGGATCTGGACGTGAAGTGGATCAACTGGAACGACACCCACGACAACGTGTTGCTACGTGGCCCTGCCGGGTCGTTTGCGAGCGGTGCGGCGGACAGTACCATGTTGAATTTTGACTGGGATAATCAGTGGGTGGTGGCCTTTGGTATGCAGTGGCAGACCACTGAAAAGCTGGCCATGCGTACCGGCGTCAACTGGGCGCGGGCGCCGATTCAGCCGGAAGATGTAATGAGCAACCTGATCTTCCCGGCACTGGTGGAGCGTCATATCGCCTTTGGTGTTGACTACACTTTGGGCGACCATTGGGGTGTGGGCGGTACCATCATGCGGGCGGTCAAGGCCAGCGAGCGTGGCGTCGGTGACGTACCGGCCGGGTTTGTGGCGGGTACGCCGTTTACCGCCGACTCCAATTTTGGCATCACCCTGTACGAAACCTCGGTGGGGATGCTGACTTACTACCGCTTCTAGCGGGCGATCGCTCGCAGATCATGTGGCCAGCGGTCACTTGACGGGGTGTGACTCGACGGTTGGTGATTCGGCGGTTGGTGACTCAATGCCCTCTGACAATCCAACGGCGGCGGTTTGATCGCCGCTGCCGTTGGCAGGGCCGCCTTTTTTGACCTTGCGAATCATGGTCGGTACCAGCGCAAACAGCCCCAGCATGGCAAATGCGCCCAGCATCCCCGGTGAGGCGATGTCAGCGATGTTATCGATGCGGGCGATGTTGGCGCCAGCATTGGCATAGACAAACGTACCCGGCAGAATGCCGATCATGGTGCCGACGATATATTTACGCAACGGCAGCCCGGTCAGACCCGCCCCCAGATTGATCAAAAAGAACGGGAACACCGGCACCAGTCGCAAGAACAGCAGGTAGCTGGTACCGTTGTCAGTGAGGCCCCGGTTAAGCCCCTTCAGTTTGTCACCAAAGCGGCTCTGTACCGCCTCCCGAAACAGATAGCGGGCCACCAGAAAGGCCAGTGTGGCTCCGGTGGTGGCACCCACATTGATGGCCAGCGTGGCGGTGACACCGCCAAAGATGGCCCCGCCTGCCAGCGTGAGAATCAATGCACCCGGTAGCGACAGGGCGGTGACGGCGATGTAGATACCGATAAAACCGAGCAGAAACGCTGCCTGATGGGCTTCGTACTGTTGCAGCATGCTGTCCCGGTTCGCCTTGAGCGCGTCCAGCGTCAGGTACTGGCCCAGATCAAAATAGAAGAACAGGGCGATCAGCACCGCCATGGCCGCCAGCAAGATCAGTTTGGTTTTGTTCATCGACTCCTCAATATCCGCGCACTCGAGCCTGCTGCGCCAATGCAGGTGGGCCGGTCACCTTAAGGCTAACCGGGGCAGGTCACGGATTGTTCCCTCAGCCGTCACGTATGGGTCACGAATGGCCTTGAAACGCCCACACGGACAGGGCCAGCATGACCGATCCAAACCCGGCCATGACCATTACATCGGTTGCGATGGCCCGGTCCGCAAACCCTAATGTGATATGGCGTAGCAGATCGACCCCGTAGGTGAGCGGGTCGAGGGATACCAGTATGCCCATCCAGTCGGGCAGGCCCGCCAGCGGGAACATGGCCCCGGAGAGAAAGAAGATCGGCAGCACCACAAAATTCATGATCACGGTAAAACCCTGCATGCTGCGCATACGGGCGGCGGCGGCCAGCCCCATAGCGGTCATGGCAAAGGCGACTAAAAACATGCCGGGGATCAACAGCAACACCATGCCCACGGTCAACGGCACGTTGGCGATGGGGGCCATCAGCAGCATCACCATGCCCTGCATCATGGCCACCGTGGCCCCACCGAGGACCTTGCCCAAGGTCACTGCCCAGCGGGATACGGGGGCCACCAGTACCTCTTTCATGAACCCCACCTCCCGGTCCCAGATCACCGAGATGGCCGAAAAGGCCGAGGTGAACAGCACGGTCATGGCGAGGATGCCGGGGAAGATAAAGGCCATGTAACCGCTACCGCCGTCAGTGGCGTGCGCGCTGACCGGGATCTTGCCGCCCAGACTGCCCGCCAGACCGTTGCCCAGCACCAGCAAAAACAGGGTGGGCTGCACCAGCGAGCCGATCAGCCGGGGGCGGTCACGCAGAAAGCGACGTACATCCCGCAGCCAGATGGTGTAAATGCCCATGCTGTTGCGTAGCCACTGGGGCCGTTGCATGGGGGTGGGCGGGACGGGGGGAGGCGTCGCGGCAGTGTCGCTCACAGGCCGCGCCCCCGGCGGGTGCTGGCCTTGATGGCGGCAAAGGCGTCCGGGCTGTCGTCGTTGATGGCGGTGCCGGTGAGGGACAAAAAGACATCTTCCAGCGTGGGTCGGTGGACTGCCAGTCGCTCGATATTCAGGCCTGGATGGGCCAGCAGCCGGGGCATAAACGCCGCCCCGTCCGGTACCTCGACCCAGACCGTATCACCGTCAACGGTCGCCGTTAGTCCGTGCTGCTCGGCAATGTGGTGTACGGTTGCCTCTGGCGTGCTGGTACCGATCTCCACCCGGTCGCTGCCTAGCCCCGCCTTGAGCGCCGTGGGGGTGTCCTGGGCGATGATCCGGCCTTGATCGATGATGGCGATGCGGTCGCAATGCTCCGCCTCTTCCATATAGTGGGTGGTCAAAAAGATGGTGATGCCCTGCTCCCGTTGCAGCTTCAAAATATAGTCCCACATGAGGTTGCGTGTCTGCGGGTCGAGGCCCAGCGTGGGTTCGTCTAAAAACAGCAGGGTCGGATGGTGCAACAGGCCACGGGCGATCTCCAGCCGTCGTTTCATGCCGCCGGAGAAGCGTTGCACCAGCTCCCTGGCCCGGTCGGACAGGGACACCAGTTCCAGCAGTTCACCGATGCGCCGCCGCCGTTCGGCGCGGGGCACGCCGTACAGCAGGCCGTGCAACTCCATATTCTCAAAGGCGGTGAGGCGCTCATCCAGACTGGGGTCCTGAAATACCAGGCCGATACGCTGGCGCACCTCGTGGGGGTGGGTGTGTACGTCCAGCCCGGTCACCAGTGCGCGCCCGCCGGTGGGTCGTACCAGCGTGCAGAGCATACTGATGGTGGTGGATTTGCCCGCCCCGTTGGGGCCTAAAAAGCCGAACACCTCGCCCTGCCGCACGGTCAGGTCCACGCCCCGTACGGCCTCTACCGCGCCAACTCCATGGCCATAGGTTTTGCTCAGGCTGGTGGTCTCTACCACCCAGGGTGCGGCGCTACTCACTGGGGGGCATCATCTCCTGCGGGTGTACCACATAGACCCCTTCCGGCGCGGTAAACACAAACCGTGTATCGTCGATGGGCTGGCCGGTCTGTAACTGGTTAAACACGATGTTCGAGCTGTTGCCGTCGGCCAGTTGCATGGTTACCCGCACAATCAGATGGCGTTTTGGGTCGAGCCACAACTGCACCTGTTTGGGGGCACCAGCGGCCTCTTCACGGGGGGTGAGGATCAGGCTGTTGGCATCGTCCTCGGCGGTGACCACGTGGTAGAGCTGGGCAATGCCGGTCACGTCGGACAGCAGCCGCAGGGGCACCTGCCGGTCAGAATCCGGGGCCATGCGGGTGATGATGGCCTGCTCTGCCTCCGGGGTGTAGAGGGTGATGTCACGACCGTTGACGTAGATCTGCTGGCTGCTGTTGTCGCGGTAGTCCCAACGCATGCGGTCGGGCCGGACCAGCGACACCACCCCGCCAAACTTGCGGCTGCTGGAGAAACCGGCAAAGCGGGTCTCCTGCACAAAATTGGCAGTGACCGAAGTGATGCCCTCGTAGGTGGAAATAAGCTGCTTGAGCAGGGCCGGTTGTTCGGACTCATCGGTTGGAGCAGCCTGAGTGGGCAGGCCCCCGAGGAGCAGCAACAGCAGTAGGGAGAGGGTTCGTTTCATATCACCTGATCGCTCGGGTCGGCCTTGATTAACACTTTACGCGGACGGCTGCCTTCTGCCGGGCCGACCACGCCGTCCTCTTCCATCAACTCGATCAAGCGGGCTGCGCGCGGATAGCCGACCCGCAAACGGCGCTGCAAAAACGAGGCGGACGCCTTGCCGGTCTCTGCCACCAGCGCAATGGCCTTGTCGTAAATCTCGTCGCGCTCGTCGCCCTCTTCCCGCTCTTCGCTGGACATGGCCGACAGACCGCTGACCTCGGCCAGCTCCTCCACATCCGCCAGCAGGCTCTCGTCGTAGTCCGGGGCCTGCTCCCCCTTGATGAACTCCACCACCCGGTGGACCTCTTCGTCAGAGACAAACGCCCCGTGGATACGGCGCGAGGCGCTGGTGCCCGGCCCCATAAACAGCATATCACCCCGGCCCAACAGCGCCTCGGCACCGTTGCCATCCAAAATGGTGCGCGAATCGGTGCGCGATGACACCTGAAAGGCGATGCGAGAGGGGAAGTTGGATTTAATCAGCCCGGTAATCACGTCCACCGATGGC
Organism: Nitrospira sp.; assembly: GCA_026994095.1. Taxonomy (GTDB): domain Bacteria; phylum Nitrospirota; class JACRHL01; order JACRHL01; family JACRHL01; genus JALWRU01. The sequence goes on from JALWRU010000144.1 coordinate 6,631, forward strand.
CGCTGGGTAGCCAGCACCATGTGGATGCCCGAGGCCCGCGCCATGGCCGCCAGTCGTGCGATCGGCTCCTCCACCTCTTTGGAGGCCACCGCCATCAGGTCGGCCAACTCATCGACGATGACGACGATGTAGGGCAGGTGGCCGTGCTCCAGCGGGGTTTCGCCCGCGTCGATGGCCTCTTCGCGCCAGTTGTCGATCTTCTTTAAGGTGTCGGCCTCCTCCACCTTTTTGTTGTACCCCTTGAAGCTACGCACCCCCAATTGGGCCATGAGCTTGTAGCGCCGCAGCATCTCAATGACCATGCGCCTAAGCAGCTTGACTGCATCCTTGGGGTTGGTAATGACCGGGTAGATCAGGTGGGGGATGCCCTCGTATACCGACAGCTCCAGCATCTTGGGGTCGACCATGGCCAGCCGCACGTCCCTGGGCGGGTGGCGGAAGATCAGGCTGAGGATCATGGTATTGAGGCCGACACTTTTGCCGGAGCCGGTGGAGCCGGCCACCAGCAGGTGGGGCATGGCGGCCAGATCCACCGTGACCGGCGCACCGAAGATGTCTTTGCCCAACGCCAGCGGCATGTCGTGGCTGCCCTGAGAGAACTCGCCGG
>JALWRU010000145.1 GCA_026994095.1 Nitrospira sp.
TAGTCGCTGGCCTTCTTGCTCTCCTGTGCCTGACTATGAAAATGCAGCGCCAGCCGCTGAGTGGTATCCCGCAGTACCGACTCCATCCGGCGGCGAGTGCTCGCGCTCTGCACCTTCCACCACTTGCTGTCAGGGCTATAGTTGTTGACCAGCCTTACCCGTGTGTTGACCGCCGACTTGATATCTTCAATCTCGGTATAACGATCCACCATGTAGCCCAGAAACATCGGCGCGCGCGGGTGCAGCGGGTGGCGTTTGACAAAGGTCTCGTAGGTTTTGATGGCGTCTTTAGGTCGCTTGACCTGAGCCGCCATGTCACCTACCCGACGGTAGATCTCGGCCACATAATCACGCGACTCGGGCACGTACCGGTTCAGTACCCGTACCCCGCCCCCCTCATGGATGGCGCGGGCCAGCAGGGTCATCACCTCGCGGACCTTCTCCCACTCCGGCTCCGGCATGGATTGGCTGTCGAGCACCATCTGTTTTCCACGAGGCACCCGGTGCGCATCCACGAACGCCACGCCCGCATGGGCCGATTTATCCAGGGACGGCACCAGATATAGCGCCCAGGTCCGTTTGTAGAGTGCCAACTCTTTTAAGCGTTTGGACGAGCGCCCTTCAATGACCTGCTCATACAGATCGGCGGACTTTTTAAACAGGCCGTCATCAAACTCCAGTTCCGCCAATCGATAGTAGGCCTCAGCCAACCGCTCGCCCTTGGGTGATCGAGCGATCAGGGCGCGCAGCATGGTGGCCTGATTCTCCGGTTGATCCAGATTGTCATAAATGTGGGCCAACTGATAATACGTGGCCTGGGTGCCGGTTCGGCGGGGATAATCTTTGAGTAGCTTGGAGTACAGACGAATGGAGCGGTTGTGGTTGATCGCCGGTGGATCGCCGCGTTCTTTTTCGGGGATGCGCAGCCAACGGGCGCGTTTTTTTTCATAGGTCTGGATCTCGATCTGCAAGTACAGATCTGCGAGCTGTTGTAACGCTCCGGCCACCTGCTGGCTCTTGTTGCGGGTACGCAATAAAAAGGCGTCCAGCTCTGCCAGCGCTGCCAACTTTTCGCTGGGGTTGATGCGCATCTGTGAGCTCATCACCTGCCCGACGATGCGGGTTACATCGCGGCTGCTGACACCGGTATCGGCCGCACAGCCGGTCAGCAACAGGCCGGTCAACAGCAGCGGGATCAGTCGTTGCAGACGCATCATAGCTGCCACCCGCTCACGCCTTCGGGCACCTGCCGGTAGTAGAGGTTAAGGCCCACCATCACCAGCACCGCAGCGCGCACAATGAGCACCCATAGATGGTTGGACTCGCTCACGGAAACACCAGACCACGGGCCGCCAACCCTTTTTGATCGGACAATACACTCTGGGTCACCCCCAGGCTGGCACTCACCGACAGGGCCTCAACTCGCTCTCGCTCCAGCTTCAATACCCGCACCAACTCTCTGGTGGCGGCCTCCTCAAAACGGCTGCGGTACTCCTCCAGCCTGACCCTTGCAGCGGCCACGTTGTTGGTACCACGGGTATCCTTAAGCGCGGTCCAGCGTTTGTTCTGTGCCTGCAAGCGCCGTTGGATCAACTGGATCTGAGCGATGTCGTCATAAATCATCGTCAGATCCGGAGTCCGGAACAGCACTTCCAGGCCAGACCCTTGATAGACCGGCTTGGTGGGGCGTTCACCGCCCCCGAACAACAGCTCTGTCACCCCTTCGTCAAACGGGCTGGTTTGCAGATCGTCGAGCAGCAGATCAATGGCCCTGAGGCGACCTTGAAAATCCTCCAGCGCACTACGGTAGATATTCATGGCCTGCCGGGGCGCGTTAAGCTTGCGATAGGCGTCGGCCATCACCAGCCGCCCCTCCGCAGCGTAGGGGCTGGTAGGCCGCTCCTGCGCCAGGGCCTGAAACTCGGCCACCGCATTGACCATGTCTTCATGCTTGAAAAAGGCCAGCCCACGAGCAAAACGAAAGCGGTCAGCAAACGGCCCGGCGGTATTCATGCGGCCAAACGTCTCGATGGCCTTTTCCATCTGCCCCTGCTCGGCATACAGGGTCCCCAGGGTGGTGAGGATTCGCTCCCGCAGGTAAACCTCTTCGGGCAGGTTGGCGTGCAGGCGACGCTCTGCCTCGCGCAGCAAGCCGATGGCTGAGAACGGGTCACCCGCCTGATGAAAGGCCGCTGCCCGATTCACCAGCGCAAACGGATCAACCCCTGCCTGTGGCACCTCTTGCGAAATATCCCCCACCTGCTCCAGGCCGACAAAAGCGAAGGTGCGCAGGTTGTAGACAGTCCCCACCAGAGGATGCTCTTTAGGCAACTGAATGGGCGACAACGCCCGCAAGGCGACCTTCCAGCGATCGGCGGCCAACTCCAGCCGCGCCTGCCCGATCAGCGCCAGTACCCGATAGTTATCAGAATAGTTGGCCGCCAGATGCTGGTACAGCGCCCCGGCTTGTAGCGGTATGCCCGCCTCCCGGTACAGGTCGGCCAGTAGCAGTTGGTTGGCGGGCGACAGTTTGGGATGGGTGGAACGCCACGCCTCGATACCGGCAATCGCACCCAGCCGGTCGCCCCGGTGGCGCGCCAGTTGCGCCGCCAACCGCACATGATCCTGGGTGATTGCCACATCGACGGTGATCTGCGTGCCTTCGTTGCTCAATACCACATCGGTGACCGTACCCGCCTTGGGCAACGGGATCGACTGGGTACCGGACGGACCGTCCCAGCGCAGTTGCACAATCCCCCCTGGTGGGCCGTCTATTGCGAGTACCGAGGCGCGAAACTTGCTGATTTCGTGGGTGAATTGCTGCTGGACCCGCGGTCCTGAACGGCCACCGGACAGACGTGCGCTGCGGGCAGCACCACAGGCCTTGCCAACGCAGCGAATGATCACCACCGGTGCACCGGGCAGCCCGGTGAGCGCAATATCCGGCTTCTGCCGCATACGCATGAAGTATTTAATCAGAGCCTGTTTATCAGGCGCGTATTCGGCCAACGACTGCCGTAACGGTGCCTCAAACGCCTGACGCTCTGGTGCCACTGCCGCACTGGCACTTAGCGGCATCGCAATCGTCAGTAGTACCAACGACATCCCGTGCACCCAGCCCATCATGGACCGTCCAGATCGCGGTGGTGTGGCGTCCATCGGAGCAATTATCTCACAACCCTGTGAATTGTTTGTGTCTGTTTTTCTAAAAGATTCTGTTGCCCGTGGCCCTACTCACCGCTGACTCTTATACTACACCCACAATCGACCAACGTTTCTGTTGTCTTTGACGAGCGATTTGCGGAGCCTTTCCGGCCACCCGATGATCCTCTTCGAGGACGGCCGCCACCCATTAGTATTACCGCTCCACGGACCCACCATGCCACCACGAATTTTTCTTAGCCGATCCCTGCCCGATACCATCATGGCCCGTCTGGCCGACACCTTTGAACTGGTGCAGGCTGCACAAGACATTCAATTATCCGGCCCGGAGATCCTGGCGCTGGCGGCCGACTGTGACGGCATGATCACCATGCTGTCGGACCCGATCGACCGCGCTGTACTGGCAGGCTGCCCCAAACTCAAAGTCGTGGCCAACTATGCGGTGGGCACCAATAACATCGATCTGGACTATGCCCGCTCCGCCGGGATCACTGTCACCAACACCCCGGATGTGTTGACCGAAGCCACCGCCGACCAGGCCTTTGCGTTAATGCTGGCAGTCGCCCGTCGCACGGTGGAGGGTGACAAACTGGTGCGCAGTGGCCGCTGGACCGGCTGGGCACCCACCCAACTGCTGGGTTCAGAGATACTGGCCCGACGGCTGGGCATCATCGGCATGGGCCGCATCGGTCAGGCCGTGGCCCGCCGCGCCCAGGGGTTTGGTATGGACATCGTCTACCACAACCGCAACCAGCTCGACCCGACGCTGGAAACCACCCTGTCGGCACGCTACGCCTCGCTGGATGAACTGCTGGCCAGTTCTGACTTCATCAGCCTGCACTGCCCGCTCACCGATGCTACCCGCGAATTACTCGATAAAGCCGCCTTTGACCGCATTAAACATGGGGCCTATCTCATCAACACCGCCCGTGGCGAGGTGGTCGATCAGGATGCCATGCTGGCAGCACTGTCGGACGGTCGCCTGACCGGTGCCGGGCTGGATGTCTATACCGGTGAACCCGCGCTGCATCCGCGCCTGCTGGAGCTTGAGAATGTGGTGCTGGCCCCCCACACCGGCAGCGCCACCTACGACACCCGCAACCGCATGGGCGAGGTGGTGCTTGACAACGTGGCTGCGGTGCTGGCCGGTCGAACACCGCCCAACCCGGTAGGTTAAAACCATGAGCGATACTGCTGCGCCCACCGGGGCCGCCGGGTTCGATCTGGGCGGGCCGCTCACCGGCCTGATCGTGATGGCGCTGGAAGAGCCGACCCATATGCCGCAGGTGGGCTGGTTTTGCGCCTTTGCCCGTGCGGGCAAGATGCAGGTCACCCTGGCCGAACTGGCACAGGCCCATCAACGCCTGCCCGACGGCCCGTGGAAAGGGTCCGACACCCCTCAGTCGCTGCTGACCAGCCTGCCGGTATTCACCGTGCTGGACCCGGACGGCAACCACCTGACCGAACCGGCTGAGCTGATGCGGGTTCCCTGGGGTGATGCGGGCTGGTCCCTGTGCCTGCTGGACAGCCTGAGCGACTGGCTTGCGCTGCTCACCCTGCGCGGCGACGGCTATCTGGAGATCCTCACCGAGTGGCATCGCACCGGCCCGCCGGAGGCCGGGTTTGTACGGGTCTGCCACCAGTATGCGGCGCTCTACAACCACCGTTTTTTTCTGGAGGCCTACAAGCTGCTGGAGATCCGCTGGATGAGCGAGGAGGGAAACAAGCGGGAACTGCTACAGGGATTGATGCAGCTATCGGTGGGGCTGCACCAGATCACCAGTGGCAAATATGCGGTCACCCAGTTAGAGGAGGCCTATAGCCGCATTCGCACCCATCAAGCGCTGTTTCCGGCACCCACCATGGGCCGCTTTATTAAACGGCTGGAGAAGGTCATCGGCCTGTTTATGGGGTATGGTGCCGACAATTTCAGGCAGTTCGATCTGGGGCTGTTCCCCCGCTTGTGGCTGGATTCACCCTGGCGGCTGCTGCTGCACAAACTGGGGCGACGCTAGCGGGCCTCTGTGAGCCCCTCTTGCAAGGCGGCGTAGGCGGCATCTACAGCGGTTTGCTGTTTGCCCTTCAAGGTCAGCAACAGCCGAAAGTCGGCCCCCGGCTCCTGCGGATAACTACCCAGCGTCACATCGGTGAAACGGCGCTGTATGTCGGTCAAAAAGCGGGCGATCTCCGGCTCACCGCTGTTGAGCCGCAACTCCCGCGTGATGTAGGGCGTACCGGTAAAATACTCGCACACCGACTCGAATTTGCGCTGCAACAGGTGGGGGCTGCCGGGGAACACCCACACATTCTTCACCCGCACCACCGGAAAGCGCATCCCCGGCTTCAGGATCAACTCGGCCCCGGCAGGCAGGTCGGCCATGCGCAGGGCCGCCTCGTTCATCTCGTTATGGTAAAAATTGCGGATGGCGGCCTCGGCCTCGGCGTGTCGCTCCAGTGAGCGAGAAAAGGCTGCCGCCACCCCGGCCATGGAGACATCGTCGTGGGTCGGTCCAACCCCGCCGGTGGTAATCACATGGCTAAAACGGGCGGCGCAATCGGCCACATCGGTGGCGATCTGCTGCACATCATCCGGGATCACCACCACCCGCTCCACCGCGCACCCCAACTCGGTCAAGCGGCGGCTCAGGTAGGTGGAATTAAGGTCTTCCACCCGCCCGGACAGCACCTCGTCACCGATCACCACCAGCGCGATGGTGGGGGTGGACGGCTCACCCGACATCGGGATCAGCCCTCTTTTCCCATGGGGTCGACAGGCAGTTTGCCCATACGACCTTTGGTGATGCCGCCGGTCGCGAGCTGATCGGCGCGTTCGTTCTCCGCATGGCCCGCGTGGGCCTCGACCCAGTGCCAGGAGACCTTGTGGCGAGAAGATACGGCATCCAGCGCCTTCCACAAATCCTGATTCTTGACCGGCTTGCCTGCTGCGGTGCGCCAGTTCTTCTTTTTCCAGCCGTGAATCCACTTGGTGATGCCGTCACGCATATACCTGGAATCGGTGGTCAACTTCACCCCGCTGCCCTCGTCCAACGACTCCAGCGCCCGCACCGCAGCCAGCAACTCCATGCGGTTGTTGGTGGTGTGGGGGGCGTAGCCGCTCAACTCGCGCTCGCCCCCCGCCTGCCGAATCAGGGCACCGTAACCGCCGGGGCCGGGGTTGCCGGAGCAGGCCCCGTCCGTGAAGATCTCCACCGTCTCTGCCATGTTGTTCCTTTTGTGTTGCGGTCAATCGATTCGGTCGCCATTGGGGAACAGTTTACCCGTCCTGACCGCCCGGATCATCTGCCAATTCCGGCGCTGGATCGCGGGGCTGCCAGCCCAGATCCGGCTGACGCACAGCCCGCACTTCGTCCAGTCGGCGCAGGGGCGTGGTATGAGGGGCGTTGGCCACCCGCGCAGGGTCGTCACGAACCTCCCGACTGACCTGCCACAGGGCCTCGGCAAACCGGTCCAGTACTTCGATCGACTCGCTTTCAGGCGTCTCGATCATCAACGACTCCGGCACGTTGATGGGAAAACCCACCGTGGGTGGATGCACACCAAAATCCATCAGCCGCTTACACACGTCCCACGCACGCAGTTGCTGCGCTTTGACCGCTGTCAGGGTCAGTAAAAATTCGTGCATGCAGTGGCGTTGCTGGGCCAGTTCAAAACTGCCAGCGACCCGGCTTTTGAGGTAATTGGCTGACAGAATCGCCGCGCGGGAGCTGCGGGCCAGCCCGTCGCCCCCCAACATAAGGATATAGGCGTAGGCGCGTACCAGCACCCCCACGTTGCCATAAAACCCGTGCAGCCGCCCCACCGCCTGCGGGCCGTCTACCGCCCAGGCAAAGGCACCGTCATCACTACGAACCACCGTGGGCGACGGCAGGAATGGTGCCAGCGCCCCAGTGACCGCTACCGGGCCGGCACCCGGCCCACCGCCGCCGTGGGGGGTGGAGAAAGTTTTGTGCAGGTTCATGTGCAGCACATCCACGCCCATGTCACCCGGTCGGGCGATACCCATGAGGGCGTTGAGGTTGGCACCGTCCATATAGACCAGCCCACCGGCTG
>JALWRU010000146.1 GCA_026994095.1 Nitrospira sp.
GGCGTGGTGATACCACGCCTTTAACGGTTCCTCGGAATCCGAGCGGTGCGGCATTTGGCTCCAGTAGGCAACCAGCGTGCTGTGAGAGAACACCCGCATAGGTGTTATTGTAATCCCAATATGGGATATTTGGCAAGTCAGGGGTGCCGGGTTGACCGCCTCAGATGGGGGTTCTGTAAGCAGGCTCTAACAAGTTCCTGTCACCGTAGTGGCACGACGGGGCTCAGTCTAACTGGGCTGAATCAGCCGCACCGCCGATTGGCGCACCCGAATCTGTCTGCCGCTGGCCTGTTGCAGCACCAGCATCACCTCGTCCGGCGTCTCCTCATCAGAGACGTGCGCAGTCGGCTGGCCAAGGCTGGCGGTAGTGTGAGGCGCGTTCTCTGCTGTGATGTCTGCGGTCACGGTGCCGACAATGGTCACGTTTTTAAAGCCGCGCCCATCTGACAGATAGACGGTATAGCGGGTTTCGGTGGATTGGCCATCGGCTGATGCACCGGGGCGGCTGGCCCGTTTGCGTGGTCCGCGCACGACCGCCCGGATGAGCAGCGCTACCATCAGTACGCTGCTGGCGGTCAATATCCATACCGGCTCCATCGACGCTCCTTGTCGAAATGTATTGCACCGGTTGAATTCGCCGCCCGGTATCGGTCAAAAAAAGGACTGTAGCGAGTACCCCTTCCCGAGCACTCGGCACGATCGTTTCTTGGCCGATACCGGACGACGAAACCGGTTCAGGCAGCCTTGCTGGACTCTACCTGATGCATATGCACATCCTGTTGCGGATAGGGAATCGATACCCCGGCCGCGTCCAGACCTTCCTTGAAGGCCTCCAGCAGGTCGCCCCGTACCGCCCAATAGTCCTCGGTTTTCACCCAGGGGCGTACATTAAAGTTAACACTACTATCGGCCAATTCACCCAATGCAATGCCTGGAGCCGGATCGGCCAGAATGCGATCGTCCTTGTCCATGATGTCGGCCAACACCTGTTTGGCCAGTTTCATGTCGTCGTCATAACCGATGCCCATGACCAGATCGATCCGACGGGTGGCACGGGCGGTGTAGTTGACGATGACACCGCCGTAAATCGCACCGTTGGGAATGATGATCTCACGGTTGTCGCCGGTCTTCATGATGGTGCAGAACACACTGATGCTCTCCACCACACCCGACACCCCGCCCGCCTCAATGAAGTCACCCACGGCAAACGGCTTGAACAGGATCAGCATGACCCCGGACGAGAAGTTGGCCAGCGAGTCTTTTAACGCCAGACCAACCGCCAGACCGGCAGCGGCAAACACCGCCATCACCGAGGTGGTATCCACCCCCAACTGGCTCAAGGACGCCAGAATCACCGCCACCAGCATGGCGGCAGAGGCGATGTCGCCCAGGAACTTGTTTAAGGTGTCGTCCACCCCGGAGCGGGTGAGCACCTTGCCCAGCGCCTTGATCACCATGCCGATGATCCAGCGACCAATCACATAGACGGCCAGCGCCGATACAATACGGATGGTCCACGGAATCACATAGGTGGTGACCAGTGACCCGATGTCAATGGAACTTAAAAAATCCACAATTACCTCAATTGTTTGCACTCGTCAGGTCCGCCCCACCCTAAGACGGCTACCCAAAAATTGAGGCCACGATCGTGACAAACACTACCGTGAATACCGGGCGGATGAGTCACCTATTACAGGTGACCGCCTCCCGGACGCCTTCCACACAAAGACACAAAACGAGTG
>JALWRU010000147.1 GCA_026994095.1 Nitrospira sp.
TTTCGCTGGACGCCATCATGGACGCGGGGGTGCTGTCGCCGGGGCTGGGAGACAGCCACCAACTGGTGGCCGGTTACCGGGATCGGGTGGGCCGCCTGACCGGTATCGCCTGCCGGGTCCTGCACGACCCGCCGGAGGGCACACCCAAATACCTGTACAGCCACGGCACCGATAAAAGCTCGCCCTACAACCTGCACAAGGCGCGGGACTTCATGGAGGTCATCATCGTCGAGGGGGTGTTCGATGTGCTGGCCCTGCGGGTCCACGGCATCGATACGGTCATCGGGGTGGAGGATGCGCGCCTGACCCGCGAGCAGGTGGCGCTGCTGGGCCGCTGCGGTCTGCGCAAGGTCATGCTGGGGTTTGATCGGGACGAACATGGCCATAACGCCACCCGCGACGCGCTGGATATCCTGCTGACCCAACCGGGCATGCGCAGCTATGTCATCACCCTGCCAGAGGGGGTGATTCACCCGGATGAGCTGATTGAAGATGAGGGCGTCGAGGCCTACTACGAGCGCATCAAGGGGGCTGAGAAGGGGGTGGTGTGGCGGGCGCAGCAGTTGTTGTCCCGGTACGACCTGACCACCGACATGGGCCGCGAGGAGGCCCTGCGAGAGGGCACCCGCTACGAAGAGACCCTGCGCGATCCCGACGACGGGCGGATCTACCGAGAAGTCCTGGCCGAGGCGCTGGATGTACCGCTGGATCAGATGCTGGTCACCCTGCGCACCGAGCGTGACGTGCAGCTTCGTAACCATCTGGAGCGCGGCTATCAAGAGCTGCTGCAACAGGCGGGCACACTACTGGAGGAGGGGCGTTTCACCGAGCTGCGTGAGCATCTGCAAGGGGGATTATACGCCCTGCGCTCCCGCGAGATGGTACGGCGGGTGCGTTATTTTGACAGCGCCGAGTTTCTGGCCCGCGCCAAAGAGACGCCGGTGGCCAAAGTACAACTGGGCTCCCCCGCACTCACCCGCACGGTCAACGCCCGCAAAGGGGATGTGGTGGTAGTCGGTGCGCGTGGCCGCCACGGCAAAAGTACCTTTGCCTACAACCTGATGATTCACCTGATGACCCATTCGGCGGACGCGCCGGTACTCTACTTTGGGTTTGAAAACCCGGAGTCCATCGCCATGGCGCGCATGGCCACCATCTGGGCCCATCAACACCGGGGTGTGCGCTACAGCTACCGCAGCGACGTGATCCCCAAATATCAGGACGGCACCTTCGCCACCGAACTGCTGGAGGCGTTCAACGCGCTGGGGCGGTTCGGGCTGGAGCGGCGCTTTTCGTTTGTCTACCAACCCGGTGCCACCATCGATCAGGTGATCAGTTATGCCCAGAAAGCGGCCGATGAACGCGGTGGGTTAGGTGGTGTGCTGGTGGACTATCTGGAACTGGTCCGCACCGCCACCCTGCGAAATGATGAGTTGCGTATTGCCGAGGTAATGAGCAAACTGCGCCAGCTTGCCGAGGACTTGAGGTGCCCGGTGTTTGTGTTTACCCTGCTGGACCGGTACGCGGGGGATACGGCACCAGTGAACCCCAACGATCAGGACGCCATCGCCCGGGCGCTGGAGTTACGACGGCCGACGCTGGACAGCTTTGCCAACGGTCGCCGCTTGCAGATGGAGGCCACCACGGTGATGGCGATCTACAACCGGGAGCGGGAGATCGATACCATCCTGTCGCGGGATGACGAGCAGCAGGACAGCTCGCCGCTGGATGTGTATGTGGTGGCCAACCGGGAGGGGACCGGCGGCGCGGTGCCGATGACATTTGATATGAAAAGCGGTCTGATCTACGACGGGTCAGACCCGAACCAATAGCCTAAGTAAAGGACCAGAAACCATGGCCGAGACGGTAGAAGAGTTGACCATCGAGTACAGCGAGAACGATCAGATTCTGGTGAAGGAGCTGGATAAGGAGGTCTTGAGCAAAGGGGCCTGGACCACCATCATGTACAAGTATCAGGACCTGAACAAAGCCAGCGGCGAGTACGGCCCGGAGAAGGTAACGATCCGGCGGTATAAAAAGGTCTCTGGCAGCTACCGCCCCCAGAGCAAGTTCAATATTTCAGGGGAAAAGCAGGCCAAGCTGATCGCTGGTGTGCTGGAGAAGTGGTACTAGGGGATTAAGAGCCTCCGGCGGGCGGGGCGGTCCCCGCTGACCTGTAAAACGCCTGCGGCGTTATTTATCGCCCTGCGGGGGGCGCTGCCCCGCCTGCCAGAGGCATCTTTCCTAACCGGTCTCCGCCAGATCCTGCGTCTCGCTAAACACCACATCCGGCCAGGCCTCTTCGATCCGTTTTAACGACCAAACGCTGTCGGCCAGATAGGTCAGTTTGTCTTCGCCGTCGGTGGCCAGATTGTGCTGGTTTTTGGCCATGAACTCATCTAACTTGCGTTGATCGTCGGCGCTGATCCAGCGGGCGGTGCCGTAGGTGACACTCTCCAACTGGCCCTCCACCCCGTACTCCCCCAACAGTCGGTGCTGAATCACCTCAAACTGCAACGGCCCCACTGCGCCCAGCACATAACCGCCGCCCACCTGCATGGAGAACATCTGTACCGCGCCCTCCTCGGAGAGCTGTTTTAAACCCTTGGCCAGCGCCTTGGCCTTCATGGGGTTGAGCAGCCGAAAGCGCCGGAACAGCTCCGGTGCAAAGTGGGGGATGCCGGTATAACTGAGCTTCTCCTTGACCGTAAAGGTATCGCCAATCTTGATGGTGCCGTGGTTGTGCAGGCCGACGATATCGCCGGAGTAGGCCTCCTCCACGTTGGCCCGTTCCTGCGCCATAAAGGTGATGGCGGTCTTGATGGTGATGTCGCGCCCCAGCCGCTGGTGGCGCATCTTCATGCCACGGGTATAACGGCCCGAGCAGATCCGCATAAAGGCGATCCGGTCCCGGTGCGACGGGTCCATATTGGCTTGAATCTTAAAGACAAAACCAGAGAAGTTGGGTTCGGTCGGCTCCACCGTGCGTTCGGTGGAGTTGCGCGCCAGCGGCGGCGGGGCCAGATCGACAAAGGCCGAGAGTAGCTCCCGCACACCAAAATTCTGGATGGCGCTGCCGAAAAAGACCGGCGTCTGTTTGCCCGCTAAAAATGCCTCCCGGTCAAACGGTTCCCCGGCCATGGTGAGCAGCTCGACCGCCTCCCGCAGCGGGTCGGCCTCCTCTTCCAGCAGTTCATCCAGCAGCGGATCGTCCAGATCGGCGATGGGGATGTCTTCCTGCACCCGTGCTTCGTCCACCAGTTTCCACAGATGCAGGGTCTTGGTGAACAGGTTGTAACAGCCGCGAAAGCGCTGCCCCATGCCGATGGGCCACATGGCGGGCACACACTGCAAGCCGAGGCGCTCTTCAATCTCGGTGGTCAGGTCGAGGGGTTCGCGCCCCTCCCGGTCGAGTTTGTTGATAAAGGTCACTACCGGCGTGTCCCGCAGGCGGCAGACCGCCATCAATTTGTCGGTACGGGCCTCCACCCCCTTGGCCACGTCGATGACCATCAACACACTATCTACAGCGGTAAGGGTGCGGTAGGTATCCTCTGAAAAATCTTCGTGACCGGGGGTATCAAGGAGGTTGACCTTACGCCCTTCAAAATCGAACTGCATCACCGAACTGGTGACCGAGATACCGCGCTCCTGCTCCACCTTCATCCAGTCAGAGCGGGCGTGGCGCAAGGCCTTTCGGGCCTTGACGGTACCGGCCATCTGGATCGCACCACCGCATAACAGCAGCTTTTCGGTGAGGGTGGTCTTGCCCGCATCCGGGTGGCTGATGATGGCAAAGGTGCGGCGCTTGGCCACTTCGGTCTGCATTTCCTGGGACATGGTGGTTGGGCTGACATTCAAACAAAAGGGCGGGAAAAAATCAGGTCCACCGGCAACGGCCTGTGTACACTTGGGGGCAAGTATATCCCAGCCGGTGGGCCGGGCCTATGCCAAACTCTGTGGCGGGGCCAGCCGCCCTGCGCGCATCTGTAAACAAGGTATTTCGTCCCCATGACCGCACTGTCCCCCGAACTGCTTGCCAGCCGCGACCCGGCCGATTATCTGGTGCTGTATCACGGCGACTGTATTGACGGCTTTGGGGCTGCCTGGGCCGCCTGGCGACGGCTGGGGCCTGTTGCCACCTATCTGCCGGTGCAGCACGGCAATACCCCGCCCGATGTGCAGGGTCGCCATGTGGTGATCGTCGACTTCTCCTACCCCCGCGAGATGTTGTTACAACTGGCGGAGGATGCCCAGTCGCTACAGGTGGTGGATCACCACAAAACCGCCCAGACCAATCTGGCCGGTCTCGATTTTTGCATCTTTAATATGGACAAGAGCGGCGCGGTATTGAGCTGGGAGTTTTTCCATCCCGATACCGCCGTGCCACAGTTGTTATTGCATGTGCAGGACAAGGACCTGTGGCAGTGGCAGTTGGACGGCAGCGCCGAAATCACCTGTGCCTTGCGGGGTTATGCGTTTGATTTTGACCGCTGGAGCAGCTGGGCCGACGGCTGGCAGGCCCAGCGAGAGGCGCTGTTTCAGGAAGGGGCCGCTATCCTGCGCTATCAGGCGGGCATCGCCAAAGGCATGGTGGAGCGGGCCACCGAAATCACCGTGGCGGGCCATAAGGTGCTGGCCGCCAACACCCCGGTATTGCAGTCGGAGGTGGCCGGGCAGTTGGCCGAAGGGAGGCCCTTTGGGGTGGCCTGGTATCAGTCCGGCGAGCGCATCTATGTATCGCTACGTGCCCGCGACGGCGGCGAAGACGTGTCAGAGATTGCCGGGCGTTTTGGTGGCGGCGGTCACCCCCGTGCGTCGGGTTTTATTGTCGATGCGCCGCTGGGTGATACGGTCGAGCCGTAGCGGGTTACGTCTCTGGTTGGCTTTTGAGCCACTCCTGTGCGGCGGTGATGCGCGCCAGCGAACGCTCTTTGCCCAAAATCTCCAGCACCTCGTAAATCCCCGGTGACACCGTGCGGCCGGTGAGGGCGGTGCGGGTGGGCTGCGCGAGTTTGCCTAATCCCAGCTCCAGTTCGGTCATGAGCTGTTGAAAACCGGCCTCCAGATGGGGTTGATCAAACGGTTCGACCCCTTCCAGCATGGTCGCCACTTTGGTAAGCACCGTAGCCGGGTCGCCCTTGAAGCCTTTTTTGGCGGCCTGTGGGTCGATGGTGACCGTGTCCCGATAGAACGGCTCGGCCATATCGGTCAACTCCAGCAGGTTGCGGCAGCGCTCCACCGAAGCGACCGCGATTTTGGTGCGCCACTCATCGGTGGCGATACCGGTATCAGAGGGGGCAGTCAGGCCGCGCTCGCTTAAAAACTCTTCTACCAGCTTCATGATCCGCAGAGGGTCGGCCATCTTCATATGCTGGCCGTTGAGCCAACCCAGTTTGTCGATGTCGAAGATCGCCGCGCTTTTTCCCACCGCATCCAGATCGAACAACTCAATCAGCTCCGCTACCGAGAACACCTCCTGGTCGCCGTGGGACCAGCCCAGTCGCGCCAGATAGTTCACCACCGCCTCCGGCAGCAGCCCCTTACCGCGATAGTCGGTGACCGAGGCGGCCCCGTCCCGCTTGGAGAGCTTGCGTTTGTCCGGCCCGTGGATCATCGGCAGATGGGCAAACAGCGGCAGCTCATAGCCAAGGGCGGCGTACAGGGCCGCTTGACGGGGGGTGTTATTGAGGTGGTCGTCGCCGCGAATTACATGGCTGATGCCCATATGGTGGTCGTCGATCACCACACATAAATTATAGGTGGGGGTGCCGTCGGAACGGGCGATAATCAGATCGTCCAACTGGCTGTTCTCAAACGGGATGTTGCCGCGCACCAGATCGCTGACCACGGTGGTGCCGGTCTGCGGCGCACGAAAACGCACGGTGTGGGGGCGGTCCGGCGCGTCTATGGGAGTTTTTGCGGGGGGCAGATCACGGCAGGTGCCGTCGTACCTGGGCACCCGCTTTTCGCGCATGGCTGCCTCGCGCTTCTCGGTCAGCTCTTCGGCGGTACAGTAACAGGGGTAGGCGTTGCCGTCTGCCAGCAGTTTGTCGACCCCCTCTTTGTAGAGGTCGTCCCGCTCGGTCTGATAGAAGGGACCTTCGTCCCAGTCCAGCCCCAGCCAGCGCATGCCCTCTAGAATAAGCTCGACTGCCTCCGGGGTAGAGCGTGCCCGGTCGGTGTCTTCGATTCGCAGAATGAACTGGCCCTTGTGATGGCGGGCGAACAGCCAGCAGAACAAGGCGGTGCGCACGCCGCCCACATGCAAAAAACCGGTGGGGCTGGGAGCGAATCGAACACGAACGGGCGGCATGAAAAATCTCTGCAAATAAAAGGTGTTGTGACACGGTCACACGGGCAACACAAAAAAATGGTGCTCGTCAGGCGGGATTATCGCTGGCGCGCAGGCAAACTGTAAAGGCGGAATCTGTTGACAGGGTTCCATAAGGGCGGTATAAATGCGATCTTTTCCGGCCAATTTTCCAATAGAGAAGCTTCTGGCAGTGCCAAATTCTCAGGACGGTAGCGGAAACGCAACATCGGGCTTGGCCGTTGGTGTCCGAATGGGCGTTGAGATGGTCGTCGCTACCTTTTTGGGGGGCGGTTTGGGCTATCTTGCTGACGGGTACTTGCAGACCTTGCCCTGGTTCACGGTACTGGGGGTGTTGTTGGGGACGGTGGCCGGGATCAGGAATGTGCTGCGTATGGGCAGCACTCTGAACGATAAGCGTCCACCGAAATAGCGGTGGCAAACCAGAATCGCTGGCGGCAGGCTGGCGGGTATGATTTTACTTAGGGACACGACGTGGAAAACCCGCTACACCATTTTCAGCTACACGATCTGGCATCTTTAAAGCTGTTCGGGCTGGATGCCACCATTAATCAGGGCGTGCTGGTGCTGTGGATTGTGGTCGCATTGGTGTTTTTCCTGTTTATGGCTGCTGCCCGCAGCGGTGCCATGGTGCCGTCCGGGGTGCAGAACATGGTGGAGATGGGCGTTGAGTTCATCCACGACATGGCGGTAGACAACATCGGCCCCGAGGGTCGTAAGTATGTACCGTTCCTCATCGCGTTATTCTTCTTTGTGTTATTTGGCAATCTGGTCGGCATGATTCCGGGCATGTTCACCGTGACCAGTCAATTGTTTGTAACCGCCGCGCTGGCGGTACTGGTGTACG
>JALWRU010000148.1 GCA_026994095.1 Nitrospira sp.
CAAAAAAGAGAGGCTGCCGTTCGGGTGGGGAGTCTGCTGCAAAAACGACTCGGTGGCGCAGATCATGGCTGCCAGCGCGCCCTTCATGTCGGCGGTGCCGCGTCCGTATAGATGACCGTCTCGCTCTACCGCCACAAACGGGTCGCTATGCCACTGATCGACCGGTCCGGTGGGCACCACGTCGGTATGCCCTGCAAAACAGAAGTGCGGGCCAGCGCTACCCCGGCGGGCGAAAAAATTGGTGATGCCGTTGCTGCTGAGGTCGTGGATCTCAAACCCCAGTGCTGTCAGCCGGTCGGTCAGGATTTTCTGACACCCTTCATCGGCGGGGGTGACCGACGGTATCGCCACCAGTTCACAGGTGAGAGCGACCGGGTCGGATGGGGTAACTGCGGGGCACATGCGGGGTGTTGCCGATCTGTAGATAGGTCGTATGGAAGCTCAAAAAAGGTGGTGCAAGCATAGATTCGGTACCCGGACAGGTCAAACCGTCAGGCGCTTGCCCGCAGGTGTTGCCCCATCTGCTACCATTAACGCTTTTTTATGGTCTAACTCGGCGGATCGAATGAACATTCGGGAATATCTCAACAATAACCTGCTCATCATGGACGGCGGCATGGGCACCATGCTCATGGCCTACGACCTGGACCTGGAGACCGACTTTCAAGGTCGGGAGAACTGCTCCGAGGTGCTGTGCGAAACCCGCCCGGATGTGATTGAAGAGATCCACTGTGCTTATCTGGAAGCGGGTGCCAACGCGGTGGAGACCAACTCCTTCGGGGCCAACCGCATCGTGTTTTCCGAGTTTGATCTGCAGGATCGGGCCATCTGGTTCAATCAGGAGTCTGCCCGCATCGCCCGCGCCGCCTGTGATCGCTACAGCACACCGGAGCGACCCTGTTATGTGATCGGCTCCATGGGGCCGGGTACCAAGCTGCCGTCGCTGGAGCACATCGTCTACGACGAGTTGGAGGCGTCCTATCAGGAGCAGGCGGTGGGCTTGATCCGTGGCGGGGTGGATGCCCTGCTGGTGGAGACCGCCCAGGACCTGTTGCAGATGAAGGCCGCTTTGAACGGCTGCAAGCTGGCCATGGAGGCCGAACTGCCCGACGTGCCCGCTGACCAGCGCCCCCTGTTGATGGCACAGGTGACCATGGAGACCACCGGCACCATGCTGGTGGGCAGTGAGATCGCCGCCGCCATGACCACGCTGGAGGCTGTCGGGGTGGACTGTATCGGCCTCAACTGTGCCACCGGCCCGCGCGAGATGGCCCCGCATATTGAATATCTGGCAAATCATGCCAACACCCTGATTTCGGTACTGCCCAATGCGGGCCTGCCGGAACTGGTAGACGGCAAGACCCACTACCCCTTGGGGCCGGACGAATTTGCCGACTGGCAGTACCGGTTTGTGACCGAAGACGGGGTCAACATTATTGGCGGCTGTTGCGGCACCACCCCGGCCCATATCAAGGCGGCAGCGGAGCGGGTGGCAGGCCTTCCCCCCAAGTCTCGCACGCCGGAGCGCATCGCCGGGGTATCGTCCATCTATCGGATGGTGCCCTACGCGCAGGAAAACGCCGTGTTTGCGGTGGGGGAGCGCACCAACGCCAACGGCTCACGGGCCTTCAAACGCCTGCTGGCGGAGGAAGACTGGGACGGCATCTCCCACGTGGGAGTCGGGCAGGTCAAAGAGGGCTCTCATGCGGTGGACGTGTGTGTGGCCTACGTGGGCCGTCCGGAACCGGTCGATATGGATCAGGTGCTGCGGCGCTTCAACACCGGGGTGGACGCGCCGTTGATGATCGACTCCACCGAGGTCAACGTCATCGAGGTGGCGTTAAAACGGGCCGCTGGCAAGTGCATTATCAACTCCATCAACTTTGAAGATGGTGAAGAGAAAGCCGCGAAAATCTTAACCCTGGCCCGCCGTTTTGGTGCGGCGGTGGTGGCCCTGACCATCGATGAAACCGGCATGGCCAAAAAGGCCCCGGAAAAAATTGCCATCGCCAAGCGGTTGTACGATTTTGCCGTGGGCCGCTTCGGGCTGCCGCCGGAAGACCTCATCTTTGATCCGCTTACCTTCACCATCTGTACCGGTATGGAAGACGACCGCAAGCTGGGGGAGGAGACCCTAAAAGGCATCCAGGGCATCCGCGCAGCGCTGCCGGAATGCCAGATCATGCTGGGGCTGTCGAACATCTCCTTTGGCCTCAAGCCAGGGCCACGGCAACTGCTCAACTCGGTGTTTTTGCACGAGTGCCAGCAGGCGGGCATGAACATGGCCATTCTCCACACGGCCAAGATTCTGCCTCTGTTCAAGCTGGATGAGGGCGAAAAGCAGGTCGCCATGGATCTGATTTATGACCGTCAGCGAGAGGGGTATGATCCGCTGCATGCGCTGCTGGCGCTGTTCCCGGACGACCGCAAGGAGCAGGTCGAAGAAGCCCTCGACACTGCCCCCAAAACCGTAGAAGAGCGTTTGAGTGCGCGGATTGTAGACGGCAACCGCAACGGGTTGGACGAGGACATTAACGAAGCACTGACCAAACACCCGGCGTTGACCATCATCAACGAGATTCTGCTGGGTGGCATGAAGATCGTCGGTGAACTGTTTGGCTCCGGCCAGATGCAGTTGCCGTTTGTACTGCAGTCGGCGGAGACCATGAAGGCGGCGGTGGCCCTGCTGGAGCCGCATATGGAGAAGACCGATACCTCCTCCAAGGGCAAGATTGTGCTGGCCACGGTCAAGGGCGACGTACACGACATCGGCAAGAATCTGGTGGATATTATTCTTACCAACAACGGCTATGAGGTGGTCAATCTGGGCATCAAACAGCCGGTAGACAACGTGCTGGATGCCATTCGTGAGCACAACCCGGACGTGGTGGGGCTGTCGGGCCTGCTGGTGAAGTCTACGGTCATCATGCGCGAGGACCTGGAGCGGCTCACCAAAGAGGGGGTCAAGGTGCCGGTGCTGTTAGGTGGTGCCGCGTTGACCCGCAAGTATGTGGATACCGACTGTCAGGCGGCCTATGAAACCGGTCGGGTGGCCTACGCCCGCGACGCCTTTGAGGGGCTGTCGTTGATGGAGCAGGTGGTCACCGGCACCTTGCCGGACGCGACAGCACCGGTGGACGAGTCTGCCGGTGACGAGACTGCTGAGCAGACCCCCGGTGAGCAGAACCTGGATGAAGAGCTGTCCATGCGCTTTGAGGGGGTGGAGGCACCGCCCCAGCGCTCATCGGTGGAGTGGCAGGGGGTGGAACCCATGACCGCGCCCTTTACCGGTGCGCGCCTGCTGGAGTCGATTCCGCTGCAAAACATCGCCCCGTTCATGAACGAAACCATGCTGTTCCAGTTCCAGTGGGGGTTTAAACGCAAATCGATCCCGGATGAATATCAGGGCCGTTATGACGATTACGCCCGTGACAAGATCCGGCCCATCTACAACGAGTTATTAAAACGGTGCGCCACCGAGAACATCCTCCGGCCGCAAGCGGTGTACGGCTACTGGCCCTGCAACGCGGATGGCGAGCAACTCATCATCTGGAACGAAGACGGCAGTGAGCGATTTCGGTTCTCCTTCCCCCGTCAAACGGCAGAGCGGGGCGGGCTGTGTCTGGCCGACTTCTATCGCCCGATCGACAGCAGTCAGCAGGATGTGGTGGCCTTCCAGTTGGTGACCATGGGTCAGTATGCCGCCGATCTGGCGCGGGAGTGGTTTGCCGACAACCGCTATCAGGACTATCTCTACCTGCACGGTCTCACGGTGGAGATGGCCGAGGCGTTGGCCGAGGTGGTGCATCAGCGCATCCGTGCCGAGATGGGTTTCGCCTCGGAGGACGCCAGAGATACCCATAAAATGATCCATCAGGGCTACCGTGGCGCGCGCTATTCATTTGGTTATCCAGCCTGCCCCAATCTGGCCGAGCAGAACATGATTCTGGAACTGCTGGAGGCCGATCAGATCGGCGTGGTGATGAGCGAGGGGGATCAGCTTCATCCGGAGGCATCGACCTCGGCTATTGTCACCCTGCATCCGCAGGCGCGTTACTTTGGGGTGTAAGCCCCACTCAACCGACAAGACCGATTAGGACTGATGGGGGCGCACCCCAGTTAAAAAAGGCCGGGCATGATTCGTCTACTGATGCTGGCAGCGGTGTTTGTGCTGCTGGTGGTGATGTTAAAACGGTGGCAGACCGAGCGCCGTCGTCGCGCTGAAGCGAACGCGGTGTTAAATGCCCAGGTGGGCAAGCGCGGGGTGGCCACCGAACCGATCGACAAGGACAGCGGGCTGGTGCGGGTAGGCGGCGAGGCCTATGCGGCCCGTACCGATGGCGACGAGGCCATTGCCCCGCGCACGCTGGTAGAGATTGTCACCGTGTTCCGGTTCCGGCTGGTGGTACGCAAGCTGGCGGGGGGTGGTCACCTGATGGATGTGGACCAGATGACTTCTGCAGCCGACCCCCCGGACGATGCCGAGCCGCCCTCATCTGACGACACTCCCCCCGCTTGAGAGGCCACTGCAACCCCATTGTGGTCCGTTGACCCGCCTAAAAATCGACTCGTATACTGCCTGCTCATTTTGCCCACGAAAGGCCCTTCATGAACCCCACCCAAACCGCCCCGAACGCACTCTTGCTCGACCACAACGACCTGACCCAGGGCCAGCTTGAGAAGGTCATCGGACAGGTGCTTGGCGGCAGTGTTGACTACGCCGATGTCTATTTTGAATACACCATCAGCGAGGCGGTGGGCATTGAGGAGGGCATCGTCAAATCCGCCTCCCGCAATGTCTCCCAAGGGGCCGGGGTACGGGGGGTAGCCGCCGAGAAGACCGGTTATGCCTACTCCGACGATATTTCGCTCAAATCATTGCAACAGGCGGCGGAGACTGCCCGCGCCATCGCCGATGGGCGGGGGCCGGAGTCGCCCATTGCGGTGAGTGGCGGGGCACCGGCCCACAACCTGTATCCGCTGGAGGTATCGCCCACCGAGATCCCGGTAGAGGACAAGGTTGCGCTGCTGAAACAGATAGATGCGGTGGCCCGTGCCGCCGATCCGCGTATCGTCAATGTGATGGCCTCCTTCGCCTGTGAATACAAGGTGATTCTGGTGGCCACCTCGGACGGGCTGGTGGTGAGCGACGTACGCCCCCTGTCGCGCCTCAACGTCACTGCCATCGCCCAGGACGGCAGCAACCGTCAGGTGGGCACCTTTGGCGGCGGTGGCCGGGGCGAGTTTGGCGACTTCCTGTTAGAAGAGACCTACGGTCACTACGCCCGTGAGGCGGCCCGCATGGCGATCGTCAATCTGGACGCGGTCGACGCCCCGGCGGGAGCCATGGATGTGGTGTTGGGCAACGGCTGGCCCGGCATCCTGCTGCACGAGGCCATCGGTCATGGACTGGAGGCGGACTTTAACCGCAAGGGTACCAGTGCGTTCTCCAATATGCTCGGTCAACAGGTGGCTGCCACCTGCTGCACCATCGTTGACGACGGTACCCTCACCGGGCGGCGCGGATCGTTGAATGTAGACGACGAGGGCACCCCCACCGGTCGCACCACCTTGATCGAAAACGGCATCTTGAAGGGCTACATCAACGACCGCCTGAACGCCAAGCTGACCGGTGTGCCGCTGACCGGCAATGGTCGCCGGGAGTCCTACGCCCATGCCCCCATGCCGCGCATGACCAATACCTTCATGGAGAACGGCGATGCGGATCCGGCAGAGATCATCAAAGGGGTTAAAAATGGCCTCTATGCCGTCTCGTTTGGTGGCGGGCAGGTGGATATTACCAGCGGCAAGTTTGTGTTCTCGGCCAGCGAGGCCTACCTGATCGAAAACGGCAAAGTCACCCGCCCGGTCAAAGGGGCCACCCTGATCGGCAACGGCCCGGACGTGCTCACACGGGTGACCGAAGTGGGCAACGATCTGGCGCTGGATACCGGCGTGGGCACCTGCGGTAAAGATGGCCAGAGTGTGCCGGTGGGCGTGGGCCTGCCGACCTTGCGTATCAACGATTTGACCGTGGGTGGCACCCAGGGGTGAGTATCCATACGCTGGTGCTGGACGGGGTCAGCCCCACCAGTGAGCGGGGGATTGTACAGGCCCTGTATCAGGCGGCCTGTGCCGATCACAAACTGGCCCCAACGCTGGTCATCAGCCGCCTGACGGGCGATGGTGTCGCGGTCGGACGATTCCAGTTCCACGATCCGTTATCCCCCTACAAACGCCTGACCGGCGGCCCGGTCTGCGCCTATGGCGAGGGGCAGGTGAGCCTGCAGCTGGTCATGCCCGACTGGGCGCGAATGGGCCACGGCGCAGGCCTCGATAAGCTCATCAATCGAACGGTACGCGGTACCTTGCGCAGCTTGAATGAACTGGGTATCCGCTCCCTTTACGGCGGGCGCGAGTTCATTGTGTCGATGGGCCGCCCCAGCGGGCTGGTATCGATGGTGGGGGATGGTGCCGGAACTGGCCTGTTTCAGTGTGTGCTGGGCTGGACCCAGCCAGTGCAGCCGGTCGCGGGAGCGGCCCCACCTCAACGGCCATGGGGAACGCTGGCGACCTGTCTGCCAGGGTTGTCCTTTGCCCGGTTGGTATCTGCGCTGATCGATGGCCACGCCCACACCAGCAAACGAACCCCGCAGCCAGTGGCTGCTCCCACGCCGGAGACGCTGCCTGCGGATATGGACTCGCCACCAGACGGGCTGTGTTGGTCCCCCCCCGTTGCCATTCCTGTCGGCCAGCTACGGGCCGGGGTGCGGCTGGATGATGATGGACGTCTGGCGCAGGTGCGTTTCAGCGGCGACTGGATCGGCGACACCGGAGGTATCAATCAGTTGTGTGAAGCCCTGTGTGGCGTTCTGCCAGCCGAAGGTGAGGTGGCTGACGTGGTGGGGAGGGTTTACCCCCCAGACGGCCTGCAACACACCCTGTTGGGCTTGCGCGCTGTGGTGGACATTACGGCTGCGATCCTTGCGGCCGTGGCGGCCAGTGAGACGTCTCGCTAACCGGGGAGCCTTGTTGGTAGGGCAGGGGTAAGTGGGTTGTGTGCACTGCGTATTCACGCAGGGTCAGGGCGGAGGTGTTCGGCTCCACGGTGAGCTGCACCGGGCCGGAATAGCCTCTGCCGCCAATGGCTACAAAATGCGCTGAATCACCGGC
>JALWRU010000149.1 GCA_026994095.1 Nitrospira sp.
GAGGCCTTTACCCAGGCGGTTACCCAGCAGCCCGACTACGCCAAGGCCTGGTATAATCTGGGGTTGATCCGTTCGCGCAAGGGTCAGAATGCGGCCTCCATCATTGCCTACCGCAAGGCCTTGAAGGCCCGCCCGAATTACGCCCGCGCCCAGCTCAACCTGGCGGTGCGGCTCACCAATCAACAGGGCATTCCGGAAGATCAGCAGCGGGCTGCGCTGAATGAAGCCATCGGCCTGTATCAGGCAGTCATTGCCAGCGACCCCCATCACGCCAAGGCGTGGAACAATCTGGGGCTGGCCTATCTGACGACCGGCCAGTTGGAAGACAGCGAAGCGGCCTTTCGGCAGGTATTGACGATTCAGCCAGACAACGTGGCCGCGTTCCGCACGCTGGCACAAGTGCTGGTGAGACAAGGGCGTGACGATGAGGCCATCGATGTGCTCAATCAGGCCATCGATCTGGATACTGCCAACCCAACCCTGCGCGAGCAATTGGCGCAGATCTACCAACAGGCGGGTCAAACCGCCGCCGCACAACAGGAGCTTGAAAAAGCCGCGGCATTACGCCGATAAGCATTGATTCACCTGCACTATGGAAGTACGCATGACGACATCCCCCTTCTCTCTACAAACCTTTCGCCGCTGGGCTTTTCTTGCTGTCGCACCGGCCATGCTGCTGTGTGGACCGGTGACCACCGCCCACGCCATCGACTATTCGCTGGAGACCGACATCGGTCTGGGATATGACAGCAATGTGTTTCGTGCGCCGTCGTCTAGCTACACCTCCAACCTGACTGCTGCACTAGGAGGGCCGGTGGTGGTCAACCCCAATACCAAAAGCGGTCTGCTGGTGCCGCTTGGCCTGAAGGGGACGGGGGTGCATACGCTGGATGAACAGACCGAATTGAAGGCCTCCTACAACTTTGATGGAAATTTCTATCTGGGTTCAAACCTGAGCAACGGCAACAACACCCGCCACGCAGTCAGGATCGGAGGAGCCCACGTCTTTGACAAAAAAGGCAAGCGCTCACGCAAGCTCTACCTGGGGATCACCATCGACCGGTTGGACAAAGTCTATGTAGACCGGGACAGTGGCGACCGCAAGCTCTCATCGGGTGCCATGGCCGATATCTCCAACCGTTATACCTACACAGGTTACGGGCTGGAGGCGTCCTACGATAACCGCATCAGCCGGGTGCAGTACGGCGTGAGCGGACAGTTGGAGGTTCGGGATTACAGCGATCCGGGGGCCATCAGCCAGTACGATCACAACCGTTACGACGTCGGTGGTTATGCCACCTTCCGGCTGGCCAAACGCAGCAAGCTCAAAGTGTCAGCCGACTATTTGATTGAAGACTATGACGTGCGCCGTGCGCGGGATCGGGCTACCGCCACCCAGACCGGTAACCCGGCACTGGAGTACCGTTATCTGACCGTGGCAGCGACTCTGCGCCAGCGGTTAGGACGGGGGTTCACTGCCTATGCCGGTTACCAGTTGAAGCTGCGAGCAGACCAGTTTCAGGGTTACAACGACTATACCGCCAATGGCTTTGACCTGCGTCTGCTCTATAAAAAGGGAGTGCTGAACGGCCGTCTGGCGTTCGCCTATTCCAGTCGCAGCTACGACAATGCATTCGCTTACGAGAACCCGGCGGATGCCGAAAAAACCTACGACACCATGCGGGTAAAGTTGCAGGGGGGGTACGAGTTGAGCGAGCAGCTTAAACTGTGGTCGG
>JALWRU010000150.1 GCA_026994095.1 Nitrospira sp.
TCCATCGTACATCTGGCCCCTGGCGACCCGGCCGAGTTGATTGCCGGAGGCGGTCTGCAGGGCGGCGGCGCGGTGGGCCTGTCCACCGAAAAAGGGCAGGTCGTCGATGAGGCTGTGGCCCAGTGGCGCACCCAGTTTGGGCTGGATTTACCCCTGCATGAACAGTATTTCGTATGGATGGGCAAGCTACTCACGCTGGAGTTGGGGGAGTCGTTCAAGGACCAGCAGCCGGTCATCGACAAGATCGTTGAGCGGCTGCCGGTTACCGTAACTCTCAACGTGATCTCGATCCTCTTGATTTACCTGGTGGCGATCCCCATGGGGATCTACTCTGCCAGCCGCCCTTACACCCTCATGGACCGGTTGATGACCATCGGTTCGTTTGTGCTGTTCTCGCTGCCTACTTTCTGGGTAGCCATTCTGGCGGTAGTCTTTTTGGGCGGCGGTGACTTTCTCGATCTGTTCCCGCCCGGCGGGTTACATGCCACCAGCTACTCCACCGACTGGCCCTTGCTGCAGCGGGCGCTGGACCTGGGGTGGCACCTGTTTTTGCCGGTGATTATCCTCTCCTACGGCGGCTTTGCTGAACTGTCACGGTTTATGCGCGGCAGCCTGCTGGAGGTGCTGTCACAAAACTACATCATGACCGCCCGTGCCAAGGGCCTCAGTGAGCGGGTAGTAGTCTACAAACACGCCCTGCGCAACTCGCTGGTGCCGATGGTGACCATTCTGGCCGGGCTGCTGCCTGCCCTGATTGGTGGCAGCGTGATTGTGGAGAGTATTTTCTCTATCCCCGGACTGGGGCAACTCGGCTTTCAAGCGGTGCTGGCGCGCGATTACCCGATTATCATGGCGGTATTTACCATCAGCGCGTTGGTGACCCTGTGCAGTATCCTGTTGTCAGACATCCTGTTGACGCTGGTGGACCCGCGCATTAACTTCAAAAGCCGGAGCGTGGGGTAGGTGGCCGCGGGCTCCCGCACGGTCTGGCAGCGCCTGCGCCGTAGCGGCACCGTGGTGGCCGCAGTGGCCCTGCTGGTGCCGTTGATATTCTGCGCCCTGTTTGCCGACCTGTTGGCCAACGACCGCCCCTACACCATGACCATTGCCGGGGAGCGCTACTTTCCGGCCTTTCACGGCATGTTGGTGGATGCCGGCCTCAGCCAATGGCCAGAAGCGCTGGTGCGTACCGACTTTCGTGAGCTGCGCAAACACCCTGGAGATACCCGGCCACTGTTTGCACCGATCCCCTACCGCCCTAACGGGGTGGACCTGAGCAACCCGCTGGGGCCACCGTCGGCAGACCATCTGCTGGGCACCGACAAACTGGGGCGCGACATCCTGTCCGGCATGATTCACGGGGCGCGTATCAGCCTCACCATCGGCATCGTGGCAGTGGGCATCGCCACCCTTATCGGGGTGCTGCTGGGGGCGGTGGCCGGTTATTTTGGAGGCTGGACCGACCTGGCGGTCAATCGCCTGTTTGAGATCATGATGGCGATCCCCACCTTCTTTCTGATCATCACCATTTCAGCCTTTGTGGAGCACCCCAGCGTGTTCTATATCATGGCGGTAATCGGCCTGACCGGTTGGGTCGGCATTGCCCGCTTTACCCGCAACGAGTTCGTGACGGTGCGGCAGGTGGAGTACGTCACCGCTGCCGAAGCGCTGGGGGCCAACCCGTTCCGCATCATGTTTCGGCACATGCTGCCCAACGCCATGTCGCCGATTATCG
>JALWRU010000151.1 GCA_026994095.1 Nitrospira sp.
ATTGTAACGCGGATGCCAGCCGCGGGCCTACTGCGCTCTTGCCGGTTCCCATAAAACCGGTGAGAAACAGATGGTTCGATACAATGTTATGGGGCGGCACAAGTCAGCGTAAAGCTCATCGTCCAAGATTGGGTGCTTCCAGCCACAAACGCGGCCACCGACAGATTACCACTGAATGTCTGTTCGTTACCACCGGGCGGAATATTCGGGCAGGACACGGTGGTGCCGAAGGCATCAACCTTCACGACACCACGACTATCTGTTTTGGTTGAATAGAGTCCAAACCCGTCGCTGACGGTTGCATGTGAAAATACATCTTCCATTCTCGCAGCACTGAGTGCAGCCCCTCCCACCGCCAGCGTGATATTCGCACCGGCTACCGGGGTGGGGTCGGACGCACTGGTGAGGACTCGAAAGATAAGCGGTCCTACTACGCCGATTCCCACACCAGCGGAATTATTGGGAAGCTTGATGACGGAAGTGATATCGGCACTTTCGACTACGACGATGGCTTCATCTGAACTGGTATTGCTGCCGCAACCGCTGAGCACTCCGAACAGCAACAAGGTTGCCAGTCCGCGCAAGCCAAAGTGTCGCAAACCACTGCGATTTGAATGGGTTGGATTCCGCATAGTTCAGCCTACTTCACAATCCGGGGGGTAATAAAGACCAGCAACTCTTCCGTATCGTCCCGTTTGCTGGTGCTCTTGAACAGCCATCCGAGGAACGGAATCTTGGACAGGTAAGGCACCCGTTGGGTGGAGTCCACCTGGGTACGCTCGAAGATGCCGCCAATCACGGTGGTTTCACCATCCTGTAACAGTACGTTGGTGTTGGCCTCACGCCGCAGGATACTGGGACCGGCCGCCGAGCGGGACTCGCCCGGCAGGTTTTTGGCCACGTTGATATGCATGGAGACCTTGCCGTCACCGGTAATATGCGGGGTGACCTCCAGCGACAGGTTGGCGTCGTGGAATACGGTCTGGGTACCCTCCTGGGAGACGGTCTCAAACGGGATGCTCTCACCCTGTTGAATCTTGGCGGTCTGGTTATCCAGCACGGTCACTTTCGGGGTGGAGACAATCTTGGTCAGACCCTGACTCTCACCGGCAGACAGGCGCAAGTCGAGGCTAAAGGGGCTGCCGATCAGCCGTCCAAAGGTCATGCCCACACCACCGACCGCGTTGGCTGCCGGCAGGTTGACTGCCAGATCACCCAGATTGTTACCTTGCAGGTTAAAGGTGCTCTCATCACCAAAGTTGGTGAATCGGCCACCCCACTGAACCCCCAGGTTGCGGGAGAAGACCGGTCGAACCTGCACGATGCGGGCTTCGATGACCACCTGCGGGGTGGGGCGATCCAGATCGCGGATCAACGCCACAATCTGGTTGATGACACTTTCGGTATCCCGAATAATCAAGCTGTTGGTGCGTTTGTCAGCACTGATCTGACCACGCTCGGTCAAGAAACGTGCGCCGCCCCCACCGGTAGTCGTTCGACCGGAACTGCCGGAAGAGATGGTCGTGGCCATATCTTCTGCGTTGTTGTAGTGCACCTGCACAATGCGGGTGATGAGGTCCTCGGCACGAATCTTGGTGGCCTTGACGCGGCTCTCTTCATCCCGCTGGCGGGCCAGGTTGGTGAGGGTATTCACCCGGATGATGTTGTTCTCCTTGACCATGCCCAGACCTTGGGAGGTCAACACAATGGCCAGTGCCTGATCCCAGGGCACCC
>JALWRU010000152.1:0-700 GCA_026994095.1 Nitrospira sp.
CATCCACGGTGGCCGCAAGGATTCCCTTCCGCACTTTTTCAGCGGCCCCACCTTTGGCCCCGCCAGTAACAGATTTCCGCCCTCGGCTAGCGTCTGGTTCCAGCGCAGCGGCCTTGTGTTCCACGGTCTCAAGCTCGTCGCGCAGTTGGGTGCTTTGGGCCTCGCTCAGCAGCCCCCCGGCCTCCTGAATATACTGGCTTACATCTTCCCGGCCAGTTGTGTCGGCGTTGGTTAGAATGGTCTCCATGGCATTCCACGCATACCAGATTGCCAACGCTGCAAACACCGCTTCATCTGGAGCCAGGTCATCATACCCAACTGAATTGCGGGCCATAGAAACCAAATGCCAGCCGTCTACCTGGTCGGCAGCTTTCGTAAAGTCAGCGGCAACCCACTCGGACCTGTTCGGGCCGCACTCCGGGTCATAGTGCGCGGCATAGTCGGTGACCTCAGCACCTCTTCGCCAGACCGCGCGAACAGAACTCAGTATTGCTTCGGGGCAGGTAACTTCGTTTGGCTGTGGCCAATCCGTGCGCGCTTTTAGTCGATCAGAATAGGGGGGGTAGTCCTCCTCGAATATGCCAAATAGCCGTCTTGTACATCGGATGATCTCAAGGCAACGCCCAGGGGGGCTACTCGGTGGGACATCAATGGGTGGGAGTGACCCATACAGCGGGCAACGGGCATCCCGGAACCACTC
>JALWRU010000152.1:710-1734 GCA_026994095.1 Nitrospira sp.
TCCCATTCGTCTGGTGTGGTGGGTGTTACCACTCCGCGCCCCTTTCAGCGCCCTTTAAGGAAACCGGGCCAGGGCGGTAAAGGTAGCCGCCTTTTCGGGGATCAGCCTAGACCCGATATGCAGTAATCCTACGCTTGTACAGTCTCTGCCGTCAGCTAGCCGACCGGCCTATCGGAATGATCTTCGCGCCCGCCTTCAACTGGTCCAAGTGATTAGCCCACCACGCCATCATCTTGCGGCGCTCGGGCAGGTGTTCAGCGTGGTTGTAGGCCGCCCGCACTTCGTCCCGCTCGGCGTGGGCCAACTGGCGTTCAATGGCATCCCGGTTCCAGCCGTTTTCATTCAACAAGGTACTGGCCACGCTCCTAAAGCTGTGGCCGGTCAACTCCTGTTTGGAGTACCCCAACCGGCGCAAGGCACCGTTGACGGTGTTTTCTGACATTGGCCGGTCGCCTGTCCGCTCGCTGGGGAACAAATACCGCCCGTGGCCGGTCAGGGGGTGAAGCTCCCGCAGCACCGCCAGCGATTGCCCGGACAGAGGCACCGCATGCAAGGCCCGGCTTTTCATCTTGTGGGCAGGTATGCGCCACTCGGCATGCTCAAGGTCAAACTCGGACCACTCGGCTCGCCGTAGCTCCCCAGGGCGGACAAAGGTCAGGAGGCCAAGGGTAAGGGCGCAGCGGGTAACCATTGACCCGCCATAGCCCTCTATGGACCGCAGCAGGTCGGCAATCTCTTTACGTCCGGTGATAGTCGGGTAGTGGGTGGCCTTGGCCGGTGGTAGCGCCCCCCGCAGGTCCGCCGCCGTATCTCGCTCAGCCCGCCCGGTGGCAATGGCATACCGGAACACCTGCCCGCAATTCTGGTGCGCCCGGTGTGCAGTATCCAGTGCCCCGCGCTCTTCGATCCGCCGCAACACGGCCAACAACTCCGGGGCGGTCACTTCACCCACGGGCCGGGCACCGATCCACGGGAACAGGTCTTTTTCAAACCGGCGAATGATCTTGTCTGCGTGGCTGGCCAC
>JALWRU010000153.1 GCA_026994095.1 Nitrospira sp.
GTGCTAGCCCAGCTTCTGGTTCCACTCATCAACCCGATCCTGCTGGGCGGCGAGGACCGCATCCACATCACCGGAGACGGTCACCTTGTTAATGGCGTCGCCGGTGACAATGGCGTTCACCACCGCCTGGTCGTCGTCGCCTACGACCACACCAAACACGGTGTGGTTACCGTCCAGCCAAGGGGTCGGCTCGTGGGTGATGAAGAACTGGCTGCCGTTGGTGCCGGGGCCGGCGTTGGCCATGGACAGTATCCCGGCGCGGTCGTGTTTCAGGTCGGCGTTGAACTCGTCTTCAAAGCGGTAGCCGGGGCCACCACGGCCAGAACCCTCCGGGCATCCGCCCTGCACCATGAAGTTCTCGATCACCCGATGAAAGTTGAGGTTGTCGTAGTAACCCCGCTTCACCAGATTGACGAAGTTGGCCACGGTCAGCGGGCACTGGTCGGCAAACAGGGTCAGGTTAATGGTGCCTTTGGCAGTTTCAAACTGCACGGTAACGTCGCTCATAACAGGCGCTCTCCTACTAAATAAACAGGGAAAATTAGGCCCGAAGGCGCGCAAACGGGCACTTTACCACGGTCAGCGGGGGCCGTACCTGAAGTTTTTGCATCGATCGACCGATTGGTATGACGAGTACGAATCCCGAGTACGAGCCCATTGTCGCCTGCGACGTATAAGGAGTGCCCTATGTCTGGCTTGCGTCCGATCAAACCGTTAACCGATAGCGCCTCCCGCGAGCAGCGGGCCGAAGTGGCCGAAGGGGTGCGCGCTTCGCTGGTCCATCTGGAGACTAACGACCGCGTCAGCGGCTGGGTGCGCAACATGAGTCTGGGCGGCCTCTATCTGGAGAGCGAGCAGCACTATCAGGTGGGTGATCCGGTGCAGGTTGAGGCATTGGTGCGGGATGGTGACTCGGTCCATACTTTAAAGGCCAGTGGCTGGGTCGCACGAGTGGATGAAAACGGTATGGGGGTGCAGTTGGCGGTGTTACAGCCCGACGCGGCAGCCACGCTGGAACGGCTCATCCATAAATTGTTGGAAAACAGCGTCATCTCCCAGCGCTAACCCTCGTCGACAGACTTGGTATGGCCCCGATTTACGGACCCGATACAGGCGTTGCTGCAGGCGATTGGATCGTCGTATAATCCGGCGCTTCCGAAACGATTTTATGGGTCCTCATGACTGCCCTTTCTTCCGCCCCATCTGACGTGGTAATCCGCGAGGTGACGCAACCCGGCGAGATCTCCGCCGCGTTTGCGGTGATGGTCCAGTTGCGGACTCATCTGGAGGTGGACCAGTTTGTCAGTCAGGTGCAGCGTCAGCAGAAGAGCGGCTACCGGCTGGTGGTATTGACCGAAGACGGTGTGGTGCGGGCGCTGGCGGGCTTCCATCTGGGTGAAAACCTGGCCTGGGGGAGGCACTGTTATGTGGCCGATCTGGTGGCCGACGTGCACTGTCGCTCCCGTGGTCACGGTAAGGCACTGATGGACTGGCTGTGTCACATGGCCAAAGAGGCCGGTTGTCGGCAACTGCATCTGGACTCCGGTGTGCAGCGCAGCGAGGCTCACCGCTTCTATCGCCACCGGGGCCTGGCCGCCAACAGCTACCACTTTTCCATCACCCTGTAGCACTCGCGCCTGTCCTGCGGGTGCGCTCTCGCGTACACTCAGCGTCATGACGCGTATGCAAGGGATTGAACCGTTTCGGGTGATGGCACTGCTGGAGCGCGCTCGCGAGTTGGAGGCCGCAGGCCGCGACATCGTCCATCTGGAGGTGGGTGAGCCGGATCTGGCGGCCCCACAGGCGGTCACCGAGGCCGCCCAACAGGCGCTGGCGGACGGGGTGGGTGGATATACCCCCTCCACCGGGCTGCCCGCCCTGCAAACGGCGATTGCTGACCGTTATCAACGGCTGCACGGCCTGACCATCGACCCGGCCCGCATCCTGATTACCCCCGGTGCCTCTGGCGCGTTCAACGTGTTGTATCTGGTGTTGCTGGAGCAGGGCGGCGGGGTGCTGCTGCCGGACCCGGGTTACCCCTGTCATCGTCACTTTGTGCAGTTGGCCGGGGGGGTGCCCATGCAGGTGCCGGTGGGGCCGGACAGCCATTATCACCTGTCCCATGAACACCTGATCCGCTTCTGGAAGGACGATACCCGCGCGGCGGTGGTCACCTCGCCGGGCAACCCCACCGGTACCCTCATTGAGGCGGCTGCGTTCAACCAATTGGCGGCGGTCTGTCGGGACAAGGGCGGGTATTTAATCAGTGACGAGATCTACACCGGTTTGAGCTACGACGGTCAGCCGCCGCTGTGTGCGCTGTCCCTCGCCGGGGCCGACCCGGAGCGCACTGTGGTGGTGGACGGTTTCTCTAAACGGTGGTCCATGACCGGTTGGCGGGTGGGGTGGATGGTGGTGCCCGAGGCGCTCATCGACCCGTGCCGCCGGGTGATGCAGAACCTGTTTATCAGTTCTGCCACCTTGAGCCAGCAGGCGGCCCTGGCGGCGCTGGATCAGGACGACTATGTGGCCGAGGCGGGGGCTGAATACGACCGTCGCCGTCGCTACCTGCTGGCGGAACTGCCCCGGCTGGGGTTGCATATTCCGGTGACCCCGACCGGGGCCTTTTATGTCTATGCGGATACCCGCCGCCTGACCCGCGATGCGGAGGGCTTTTGCCAGCGGTTGCTGGAAGAAGCCGGGGTGGCGTTGACCCCCGGTGCCGACTTTGGCCGCCATCGGGCAGCGCACCATGTGCGGTTTGCCTATGCCACCAGCATGGAGCGATTGCAGGAGGGGGTCGCCCGACTGGCCGACTTTGTGGGAAAATACGGCCCCACGCCGCCTTCACCTTAGCTGAATTGACCCCCCATGGCTGACTTTACCGACATTTTGCAGCAGGGCCTGTCTTCGGCCAAATGCACCGCCGCGCTCAAGCAGGCGCTGGTAGAGAAGAGCAAGGCACTGGCTGCGCTGCCGGTGGATCAGGCCACCGGGCGCAAGGTGGTCAAGCGCATGACCCGCATCATCGACGATCTGGTGGGGGCGCTCTATCACCGGGCGGTCATCAGCAAAAGCCAGCCGAAGAGCGCCAGTAAGGGCCTGTGTCTGGTGGCGGTAGGGGGCTACGGTCGGGGAGAGTTGAACCCCCACTCGGACATCGATTTGATGTTCCTTTACGATCCGCGTGTGGCCGACCGGGTGGAGTCGATCGCCAACGAGGTGTTGTATCCCCTGTGGGATCTGGGCCGCACGGTGGGTCATAGCATTCGCACGCTGTCGGACTGTGTAGAGTTGGGGCTGTCTGACCTGTCGGCCCGCACCGCCATGATGGAGCCGCGTCTGCTGGCCGGGGACGGCACCCTGTACGAGACATTTGAGCGCGAGTTTGCCGCCAAGGTGGTGCGCAAGGACGTATCGGCCTACATCTATCAAAAGGTGGAGGAGCAACAGAACCGCCACCAACGTTTTGGGGCCACGGTCTACCTGCAACAGCCCAACGTCAAGGAGAGTCCCGGCGGCCTGAGGGATATTCATCATCTGGTGTGGCTGGCCATCGCCCGCCACGGTATCGGCGACCTGAAACAGCTCATGGAAGAAGGGTTGCTGGATGAAGACGACTACGGTGCCTTGAGCCGCGCCCAGGGGTTTTTGTGGCGGGTGCGCAACGAGTTGCACTTTGCCAGCAACAAAAACACCGATGTGCTGACCTTTGAAGAGCAGCTCCACATCAGTGAACGATTGGGCTTTGTGGACTCCAAAACCTCGCGCGCGGTGGAGCGTTTTATGCGCCACTACCTGCTGCACGCCAGCAAGGTGCAGGACATCTGTTTGCGGTTCACCGAGCGCACGGTGGACCGGCGTTTGACCCAGGCCCTGTCGGACATGATCTTCTCGCGGCGGGTGGCCCCCTGTTTTGTGCTGACCGGGCGTGAAATCAAGGTCGAGACCGACAAGCTGGAGGCCTTCTTAGAAGACGGCCCTGCGCTGCTCAACCTGTTTCATCTGGCCCAGTCTTACGGCCTGACCATCCACCCGGAGACGGCGGAATTTTTGTCCCATCAGCGGGTGCGGGGGCGCAATCTGCGGACGCCTAAAGCGGCGCGGGTCTTTATGACCATTTTAGGGTGGGATCGGGGGGTGGCCACGGCGCTGGACCGGATGCACCGCATGCATGTGTTGTCACGCATCCTGCCGGAGTTTGCGCGGGTGGAACGGCTGGTGACGTTTAGCCAGTACCACAAATACACGGTAGACGCCCACACCCTGCACGCGCTGGAGCTGGCAGAGACCCTGCACGACGCGGACGACATCTTTGGCAAGACCTTTCGTGGCATCCGTCGCAAGGACCTGTTGTATCTTGCGCTGTTGTTGCACGATGCGGGCAAGGCCCACGAGGGGGAGCACAGCAAGGTGGGCGAGCAGATGGCCATGCGGGTCGGCCCACGGCTGGGCCTGAACGAAAAAGAGACCGCCACCGTGGCCTTTCTGGTGCGGGAACACCTCTATATGAGTCATGTGGCCTTTCGCCGGGACCTGTCCGACGATGCGGTGCTGACCATGGTCGCCCGACGCATTCAGACGCCGGAGTTGCTCAAGATGCTGTTTGTGCTGACCCATCTGGACATTCGGGCGGTGGGGCCGGATACCTGGAACAGCTACAAGCGGGATCTGTTGACCGAGTTGTACGCCCGCACGCTGGAGTCGCTGGCTGGTCGGCGGATGGTGGTGGATATGGAGCAGTCGGTGGCGCAGGTGAGGGATCAGGTGCGCGCGCAGATGGGTGCCAAGGCCGCTGGCTGGATTGACGAATCGCTGGATAATGCGCCGGGTCGTTATCTGGTGCATTACCCGGTGGACGATATCTGCCGTCACATGACCATGATGCGAGAGTTGAAAGACCGACCGGCACAGGTAGCGGTGCGGGCGTTGGAACACGGCGAGGAAGAGATCACGGTGTGTGCCCACGATTTGATGGTACCCGCCCTGTTCAGCAAGATTGCCGGAACCCTCACAGCTAAAGACTTGCAGGTACTGGATGCGCGTATCAGCACCTTCCGCGACGATGTGGTGGTGGATGTCTTTCGGGTGCGGGACCCAAAACTGGGTGAGCGTACCGACGCGGCCCGGTGGAAGCGGGTCAAAAAGTCGCTGGAGGCGGTGCTACTGGGCAAACAGGCGGTGGAGGGCCTGTTTGAGGGGGGCCACGGGCGGGTCACCTATGAAGAGATCGACTTCTCCAAGACCGAGCCGGTGGTGCGTATCGACAATGACGTCTCCGACTCGTTCACGGTGTTGGACGTATTTGCGGCGGATCGACAGGGGTTGTTGTATCACCTGACCCGCGCGATCTCCGAACTGGATTTGCACATCTTCTTTTCGCGTATTGCCACCAATGCGGATCAGGTGGTGGATGTGTTTTACATCAAGGACCGGGCGGGCAAGAAGGTCACTGATATCGACCGTATTGAGGCGATACGCACGACCTTGCTGGAGGTGATTGAGCAAGCGCCGATGGCGGTTTAAGCGCGCGCAGGCGAAATTTACAGGTCAGCGGGGACCGCCCCGCCCCCCGGAGGGTTTTGTTTGCCGCGCGTAGCGCGGATAAAAGAAGATGCCTCCGGCGGGCGGGGGGGCGGCCCCCGCAGGCCGTAAAATTGCGCCTTTGGCGCTGAAATTTTTGTTGGTTTATCGTTGTTATTTGTGGCTACCCCAACCTAAGGAGCACCCCATGTCTGCACCCGATCTCACTACCGCCGTACCCCGCAGCCCCAGCGAAACCCTCGCCGGAATGGCCCACGTGCCACGCATGCTCGACAAAGCCCGCGCCAAAGCCGCCGGAACGCTAGGGGAGTACATGTACCCCTGCCCCATGGATCAGCAGGCGCTGGCGTTTATCGGCCTACCCGCCGATGAGGTCGCGCAGATGGCGGAGCGTAAGGACGATGCCCAGATGGCCGACTGGATCGGTTCGTTTGGCACCACCCGTACAGAGGGTGAAAAGCGTGTTTATAGTGAAGCGTTGCTTACGATGGGGCCTTCAGACGAAGAGGGTTGGCAGCGCTTTTATGGACGTCGTGCGGAGATTGCACCGGGGCGTGATGATGTGATGACGTATGCCGAGTTGATCGACCTTGATGAGGGGCGGTGAATCCTCTACCGGCGTCCGCTTTTGGCGTGTGCGCGGCGACTCCGGATCGGGTCAGTCCTCAACGTAGCGCTGCTACGCCTGCGGGCTGCCTTCACCTGCATCACCACGCACACACCAAAATCGAACACCTACGTCGGTTGATTTACTGAATCGACCAGACCGGGAGCTTTAGGCCTGATTTGCCGAGCTAGATGAATTAACTGCGCCAAAGGCGCAGCAATCACCGGCCAGCGGGGGCCGTCGCCCCGCCCCCCGGAGGGATCTTCTGCCGTCCAAAGGGCGGCAAAAATGAAAGAATTAACTGCGCCAAAGGCGCAGCAACTCTATCGCCACAGGCGAAATTCACCGGTCAGCGGGGGCCGTCGCCCCGCCCCCCGGAGGGATCTTCTACCGCCCAAAGGGTGGCAAAAATAACAGCGCCAACGGCGCTTGGTATCAACCGCAAAATTATCCGGGTTTACTGGGGATACCACCCGTTGGGTAGACCCCTTTTTTTGCCGACCGTGGGCGGGGCGGCCCCCGCAGGCCGGTAATGCAGCGCCGTTGGCGCTGTTTTTCTGCCGTCGTCAGGCGCTCTTTGGCACAAACGTCAACGCCACCCCGTTATTACACCACCGCTGCCCCGTCGGCTTCGGCCCATCTTTAAACAGGTGCCCTTGATGCCCACCACAACGGGCGCAGTGATACTCCGTACGCGGGAATAGCAGTTTATAGTCGGTCTCCGTGGCAATACGGCCCGGAATCACGTCAAAAAAGCTCGGCCAGCCGGTGCCGCTCTCATATTTGGCGCTGGATTCAAACAGACCCAGATCACAACCGGCACAGTGATAAGTCCCCACACGCTTCTCTTTAAGTAGTTCGCTGCTGCCCGGCATCTCGGTCGCTGCCAGCCGCAACACCCGAAACTGCTCCTTGCTCAAGCGCTTCTGCCACTCACTGCGAGACAGTTTGAGCGGGGTTAGAT
>JALWRU010000154.1 GCA_026994095.1 Nitrospira sp.
CGCCGGGTGGTGGGCAGATCGGTGCCCCACTGCTCGGCCACATGAAACAGATGGCTGGGGGAGGATAACCGCTCCGGCGCAAGGGCACCGACCGTAGTGGCAAACAGCTCCGCCAGCACGGCCCCGCCGTCTTCAGCGGTGGCCTCATCCAGCACACTTCCCGGCGCGCCGCTGGCCAGATCGGTCAATAGCGGCAGGTAGGCCGGCTGCACCCCGGACCGGGACAGTACCTGCTCCGTTTCCACGCGGGAGAGCGGTTGAAATGCCACCTGCTGGCAACGGGACCGAATGGTGGGCAGTAGTGCGTCCGGGCGGGCGCTTATCAATATCAATAGCCAACCCGGTGGTGGCTCCTCAAGGGTTTTGAGCAGGGCATTGGCGACCGGTGCCTGCATGCTGTCGGCCGGGTCGATGATGGCCACCCCGCGCGCGCCGGAGGTCCGCATCAGGTCGCCCAGTTCACGAATCTGCTTGATGACAATCTGGTTGCCTTCTGGCTCGATCCGGTGCAGTTCGTAGCTGTCACCCCGCGCAATGCGCTGGCAGGAGGCGCAGGCATGACAAGGGCGCAGCTCATGACTGCTACACAACAGGGCGGTGGCCAGTTGCAATGCCACATGGGCCTTGCCGACCCCCTCAGGTCCTGACAACAGGTAGGCGTGCCCCAACCGTTTTTGCGCCAGTGCCGCGTCCAATAACCGCCGGGCGGGCAGGTGGCCGGTCACCGCACCAAAGACGGTAGTATCTGCCGGGGTGGTGGCTGTCATTCTATCGCCAGGGCGGAGAGCGGGTCGTTCAAGTAGTGGCTCAAATGCTGGTTGATAACGTTAACAATCTGTTGGTGAACCTGGGCCACACAACCACGGGCATCAACGGTCACGATACGGTCCGGGTAGTGGGCCGCCAGATGGTTATACCCGGCCCGCACCCGCTCATGGAAGGGTATTTTTTCCTGGTCAAAACGGTTGGCATCACCGCGCTCGGCTACCCGTTGAAGACCTGTTTTTATGGGAAGATCGAGCCACAGGGTCAGGTGGGGAACGATGCCGGCTGCCTCGCCAGTCAATCGCTCGACCCAGCTCCGGTCCAACTTTCGACCAAAGGCCTGGTAGGCGATGGTGGCATCGCTAAAACGGTCACAAATGACCCACTTGCCTGCCGCCAGCGCAGGCTGGATGCGGCGTACCACATGATCTCTTCGGGCGGCCAGATAGAGCAACAACTCCGACTCCGGCGGCATGGGGTCGTCGCCCCCGGACAGCACCAGATTGCGAATGGCCTCGGCCAGCGGTGTACCACCCGGTTCGCGGGTCTGGTCAACCGTGTGGCGATGGGCGGTCAGGCAATCGGCCAGCAGACGGGCCTGAGTACTTTTGCCGCATCCCTCGACCCCTTCCAATGTGATAAAAGGAGTGTGTGCGGGCGGCAGCCCCGGATCAGTCACCTAATCACTCAAACGAATGACGTGGTCGCCGGGGCGATGCAGGAAGTGGTGCGAGGTGAACAGCACCACCTGCCGAATTTCGGCGCAGTCGCGCAGGGTATTGAATACCAGCCCGCGACGGTGGGCATCGACAGACTCAAACGGGTCGTCCAGAATCAGCGGAAAGCTGCCGTCCGGGTCGAGCGCGTCGACCACTGCAATGTGCTGGGCCAGCGCCATCAGACCGGCCATATCTGCAGTTACCGGTTGTAAGGGGCCGTGATTGCCCCC
>JALWRU010000155.1 GCA_026994095.1 Nitrospira sp.
ACCCGGCCTTTGTGCGGTTTGCCACTACCTATGAGTCGGCGGCGTCAAAGCCCCTGTCGATGATTCGGATGGAGGCCCCCACCCCCTACCAGAGCAAGACCCAGGGCGGTTTAAAAAAAGCCCTTCGTTCGGTGGCGACGGTATTGCTGCCCGACGGCGGGCACGGTAGCGGGTTCTTGATCGGTAGCGACGGCTGGATGCTCACCAACCACCATGTGGCAGGTGACCTGAACTATGTCACCGTACGGTTGATGACCGGGCGGGAGGTCTCCGGTCAGGTGGTGCGTGCGGATGAAGAACGCGACGTGGCGCTGATCAAGCTGGAGGGTGACCTGTACCCGGCTCTGCCGGTGCGTGCCACTGAACCAGACGTGGGTACTGAGATCTATGCGATTGGTTCGCCACTGGAGAAGAATCTGCATACCACCCTGACCCGTGGCATCGTCAGCGCCTACCGAAATGACAACGGCGAGCGGCTGATCCAGAGCGATGTCAATATTCAGGGCGCTAACAGCGGCGGACCTGTGGTGGACGAAGACGGCAATCTGGTGGCGATTTCAGTGAGCGGGATCGATCACAACGAAGTGGCGGTCGGGATCAACTTCTTTAATACCGATCCATGAAGCGCTTCGCACGCTGGAGTTGAAGCTGGACCAGGTAGTGCCGTCGGATCGGTAAGAAGCCGGCAGGACGCAGTAGACCATCGGCGCAACCTTGTGGAGTGGTACCCCTGAGCAATCACCTTAGAGGATCAGATTGGGGTGGTGGGCGACGCCGCCGAATGGATGACCCGTTTTACCGGGCGCTAACCGACCACTCAATGCAGGTGTAACTTGACCGGGCCAATGTACTCGGCTAGCCTGAAACCATTAAAGACGTCCCATGTTGAACCCCATTACATACCGTCCTCCGAGCGTGTCTGCGCGGCTGCTGTTACTGGCAATACTGGTGATTGGCCAGTGTTGTCTGATGGCGGCACCGGCGTTGGCGGGTGGGCATGGGGTCAGTCATTCCATGTCTCAAGCCGTGGTCATGAGCGGCCCGGATCTGGCGGTGACCGCCATCCACGCAGACAGTCGGGAGATGCCCTGCTGTCTGGATGCAGCCGCCCTGATCTCCGCCGCGCCGCCGGTACCCAAGCCGATGGCTGGCGAATTGGTGGTTGCCATGCTGCCCCCGGTGCCAGTGATTACACGAACTGCGACCGCCTCGCGTGGCCCTCCCCCCGGACAGACGACCGCCCGCACTCACGTGCAACTGCAAATCTACCTGATCTGATCCCTCACAACCTGACTTGATGCGGTCTACCCTGCGGGGTAGTCCATTTGTCGTGCCTTGTGAATTCCTGTGTGAACGGGCCGGGTGCGGCGTCGGCATGGCCATTTTGTCGCCATGCCCTGTTTGGGAGATGGGGAATGAAACGACTCCCCACATGCCTTCTGCTGGCGGGCGCGGTGCTGTGTTACTCGGCACCTGCCGTGAGTTGGGGGGCAGACGTATTAACGCTGGAGCAGGCGATCACTGCAGGCCTTGGCGACAATCAGCGTCTGGCGGCTGCGGCTGCGCGGGTGGAGGCATTGAAGCAGGTGCCTACCCGCATGGCTGCGCTGCCCGATCCAGAGCTGAAACTCAACGCCATGAACCTGCCGGTGGACACCTTTGCCACCAGTCAGGCCCCCATGACCCAGTTGCAGGTTGGTATTGCCCAGCGCTTTCCCTACCCCGGCAAACGTGGGCTGGCCGCCACCGCCGCAAAACGGCTGGCAGACGGGGCGGCATCCGACCGGGAAGAGGTCCGGCTGGAGGTGACCCGCAACATTCGGGTGGCCTGGTGGCGGCTGTTCTACCTGGACCGGGCACTGGAGATTGTCGGCAACAACCAGAATCTGCTACGTCAGTTTGTCACCATTACCCGCACCAAATATGCGGTGGGCCGTGGTTTGCAGCAGGATGTGCTGCTGGCCCAGGTTGAGCTGTCGAAGCTGTTGGACACCCGATTGGCACTGGAGGCGCAGCGGGGCGAGGCGGCGGCGCTACTCAATCGCTGGATTGGCGGGCCGTCGGCAGCAGCCATCGTGCTGCCCGCCCGCATGGAGGTGGCCTTGCCGCAGGTGCTCTCGGCACCTAAGTTGGTACAGCGCGCCATGCACAAACGGCCCTTGCTGGCCGGGGCCGAACGGCAGGTAGAGGCGGCACAGGCTCGCCTGTCATTGGCCCAAAAGGACCACCTGCCCGACCTGAAGGTGAGCGCCCTGTACGGGGTACGTAGCGGGACCAATATCGATGGTAGCGACCGGCCCGACTTTGCTTCGTTGATGGTCAGCCTCAACCTGCCGCTGCACAAAGCCAGCCGACAGGATCGGCTGGTCGCCCAGCGACGTCAGGAACGGCAGAACCGCGACCTGCTGGCCGAGGCGGCCAAAGACCGGGTGCAGGCCGAGATTGAAAGCGCCCACGCCCGTTACCAAAAGGCCCACCAACGGGTGCAGTTGCTGGAAGATGGCATTATCCCCCAGTCGGTGCAGACCGTGGCCTCCATGCAGGCCGGGTATCAGGTCAACAAAGTAGATTTTCTGAATCTGGTTCGCGCCCAGATCAACCTGTTCGATTTTGAGACTCGCTACTGGAAGAGCGTTGCCACTGCTCAGGCTGCGTTGGCACAACTTCAGGCGGCGGTGGGCGACGACGATCTGGTGGCCGCACAGGCGGCCCCACCCCTGATAGAGAGCACCCCATGAAACCACAAATTTTAATTGGCAGCGTGCTGGTACTGGCACTGGGGCTGGCGGGTGGATACCTGCTGGGCGACATGGGGGGGATGCAAGAGTCCACCGGGCAGCCGTCCCCGACGACCACAGGCGCGGACGCCCGCGAGGTGCTGTTTTATCGCAGCCCGATGAACCCTGAAGTGACCAGCCCGGTGCCTGCCAAGGGGCCGATGGGCATGGACTATATTCCGGTCTATGCGGACGGTGGTGGCAGCGGCCCCAGCGGGACGGTGCGTATCGATCCGGTGGCGGTACAGAACATCGGCGTACGGACCGCGCTGGCCGTGCGTCGCAATCTGGCGCGGGAGATTCGTACCGTGGGGAGGGTGGACTACGACGAGAAGCGGGTGGCCCGTCTGCACCCCAAGACAGAAGGGTGGATCGAGGAACTGTTTATCGACAGTACCGGCGAGGAGGTGCAGGCCAATACCATGCTGCTGGCGCTCTACTCGCCTCAGCTGGTCTCTACCCAGGAGGAGTATCTGCTGGCCTTGACCAACCGGGCCAATCTGGGCGACAGCCCCTATCCGGATATCCGTTCCGGGGCGGAACAGTTGGTGACCTCCACCCGTGAACGGCTGCGACTGCTGGATGTTCCCGACCATCAACTCAAGGAGCTGGAGTCCTCCCGGCGCATCAAGAAAACGGTTCACATTCATTCCCCCTTTGATGGGGTGGTGGTGAAGGTGGGGGCGCGGCAGGGGGAGTTCGTGACGCCCAAAACCGAGTTGTACACCATCGCTGACCTATCCAGGGTGTGGGTGCTGGTGGATGTCTATGAAACCGATTTGTCGTGGGTCGCGCAGGGGGATCAGGCCCACATGACACTGGCGGCCCTGCCGGGGCGCAAGTTTAGCGGCAAGATCACTTACGTCTATCCCTACATGGATTCCACCACCCGTACGGCCAAAATTCGACTGGAGTTTCCCAACCCCAGACGGGAGCTGAAACCGGGCATGTTCTCGGACGTGACCATCCATGCGGACCGGCAGGTGGACGCAGTGGTGATCCCGTCCGAGGCGGTGGTCCGCTCCGGCACCCACGATCAGGTGTTTGTCGTACGGCAGGAGGGCAAGTTTGAACCTCGTTTGGTGACTCTGGGGGTGACCGCCGAGGGGCTGGTGCAGGTGCTGGAAGGGGTTCAGGCGGGGGAGCGGGTGGTGACCAGTTCCCAGTTCCTGATCGATTCAGAATCCAAGCTCAACGAGGCCACTTCAAAAATGCTGGAGGTTGGAAAAAATGAGGGTGCATCACCGATGGTGGCTCCGGTCGAGCAGGGTAACGACATGGGTGCCATGAAGGGCCACGACATGGGTGCCATGAAGGGCCACGACATGGGTGCCATGAAGGGCCACGACATGGGCGCCATGCAAGGCCACGACATGGGCGCCATGCAAGGCCACGACATGGGGGCGATGCAAGGCCGCGACATGGGAGCCATGAAGGGCCGCGATATGGGAGCCATGCAAGGCCACGGCATGGAGGCGGGCCAGTGATCCGCCGCATCATTGATTGGTCGCTGGGCAATCGCCTGCTGGTACTTCTGGCCACAGCATTTCTGCTGGGGGCCGGGGTGTGGGCAATCAAAAACACCGCGCTGGATGCCATTCCCGACCTGTCGGATGTACAGGTCATTGTATTCACCGAGTTTCCCGGTCAGGCACCGCAGGTGGTGGAGGATCAGGTCACCTATCCGCTCACCACCGCCATGCTGTCGGTACCTTTTGCCAAGGTGGTGCGGGGGTATTCATTTTTTGGGCTGTCGTTTGTCTATGTGATCTTTGAAGACGGCACCGACATGTACTGGGCGCGTTCGCGGGTGCTGGAGTCGCTCAACTATGTGGCCGGTCGGCTACCGGAGGGGGTCAACCCGTCACTGGGACCCGACGCCACCGGGGTGGGCTGGATCTATGAATACGCGCTGGTGGACCCCACCGGTCAGCACGATCTGGCCGAACTGCGTTCGTTGCAGGACTGGTATCTGCGCTACCCGTTACAGACCGTGGACGGGGTCGCGGAAGTGGCCTCGGTGGGCGGTTTCGTCAAGCAGTATCAGGTAGAGGTCAATCCCCACGCCCTGTCGGCCTTTAACATTCCCCTGTCCAAGGTGAGTGAGGCCATCAAACGCTCCAACAACGATGTGGGCGGTCGTCTGATCGAGATGGGCGAAACCGAATACATGGTGCGTGGGTTGGGATATATCCAGTCGCTGGACGATCTGCGTGAGATTCCGGTGGGGGTGAACCGCAACGGCACACCCATCCGCATTGCCGACATCGCCAATGTGCAGATCGGCCCGGAGTTGCGCCGGGGGGTGGTAGAACTGAACGGCGAGGGTGAGGTGGCAGGCGGAGTCGTCATCATGCGCTACGGCGAAAATGCTCAGGCCACCATCCGTGGGGTTAAACAGAAGCTGGCGGATTTGTCTGCG
Source organism: Nitrospira sp. (assembly GCA_026994095.1). Taxonomy (GTDB): domain Bacteria; phylum Nitrospirota; class JACRHL01; order JACRHL01; family JACRHL01; genus JALWRU01. The sequence goes on from JALWRU010000155.1 coordinate 5,200, forward strand.
GGTCTGCCAGATGGCGTGCAGATCGTACCGGTCTATGACCGGGGCGACCTGATCCAGCGAGCGGTGGACAACCTCAAGGACAAGTTGCTGGAAGAGTTTTTGGTGGTGTCGGTGGTGTGTGTGCTGTTTCTGCTGCATGCCCGTTCAGCGCTGGTGGCGATCATCACCTTGCCGCTGGGTATTCTGATCGCCTTTTTGTTGATGAAATTTCAGGGCATCAACGCCAACATCATGTCGCTGGGGGGGATTGCCATCGCCCTGGGGGCCATGGTGGACGGGGCCATTGTATTGATTGAAAACGCCCACAAACATCTGCACGAGGCGGCCAGCCACAAGGGCGGTGCGCTCACCGAAAAGGAGCGCTGGAAGGCGGTGGCCGAGGCCTCCCGCGAGGTGGGTCCGGCGCTGTTCTTCTCGTTGACCATTATCACCGTGTCGTTCCTGCCGGTGTTCACCTTGCAGGCCCAGGAGGGCCGCCTGTTCAGCCCGCTGGCCTATACCAAAACCTACGCTATGGGGGCGGCGGCACTGTTGTGCATCACGCTGGTGCCGTTGTTGATGGGGTATCTGATTCGCGGGCGCATCCCGGCGGAACACAACAACCCCATCAACCGGGGGCTGACCCGCGTCCATTCGCCGCTGCTTAAAGGGGCGCTGCGCTGGCGTGGCGTGACCCTGCTGCTGGCGGCGCTGGTGCTGGCCGGGGCGGCCTATCCGGTGTCTAAACTGGGGTCCGAGTTTATGCCGCCGCTGGATGAGGGGGACATCCTCTACATGCCCACCACCTTTCCCGGCATCTCCATTACCAAGGCCAAGGAGCTGTTGCAGCAGACCGACAAATTGATCAAGACCTTCCCGGAGGTGCAGACCGTATTCGGCAAGGTCGGGCGGGCTGAGACCGCCACCGATCCGGCCCCCTTGTCGATGATGGAAACCACCATCCGTTTAAAACCCAAAGAGGAGTGGCCCGACCCGGGTAAAACCACCGCCGAACTGATGCGCGAGATGGATCAGGCCATTCGCTTTCCCGGCCTGTCCAACGCCTGGACCATGCCCATCAAGACCCGTATTGATATGCTCTCCACCGGTATCAAGACCCCCATCGGCATCAAGGTGAGCGGCCCGGATCTGAACGTGCTGGAGCAGCTCTCCAAGCAGATTGAACAGGCCATGAAAACCATCCCGGAGACGTTGTCTGCCTTTGGCGACCGGGCGGCGGGTGGTTACTACTTCGACTTTGATATTAACCGGGCGGAGGCGGCCCGGTTTGGCCTGACCGTGGGGGATGTGCAGGATGTACTCAAGTCCGCCGTGGGCGGTATGAACGTCACCCACACGGTGGAGGGGCTGGAGCGCTATCCGGTCAACCTGCGCTATCCACGGGAGTTGCGCGACAACCCGGAGCAGTTGGCGCGGGTGTTGATCCCCACCCCCACCGGGGTGCAGGTACCGTTGGGGCAGGTGGCCGATATCGCCACTCACCGGGGACCACCCGGCATCAAGAGCGAAAACGCCCGCCCCAACGCCTGGATCTATGTGGACATCACCACCTCGGATATCGGCGGGTATGTGGCCAGAGCCAAGCAGGTGGTAGCCGAACAGGTGACCATACCAGCCGGGTACAACCTGGTCTGGTCGGGCCAGTTTGAGTACATGGAGCGGGCTGCCAAACGCTTGAAAATTGTGATCCCGCTGACCTTGGGGCTGATCTTTCTGTTGCTGTTTTTGAACTTCAGTAACGTGACCGCGCCGTTGGTGGTGATGCTGTCGGTGCCGTTTGCCCTGGTGGGCGGGGTGTGGCTGGTCTGGTGGCTGGGGTTCAACCTGTCGGTGGCAGTGGCAGTGGGTTTCATTGCGCTGGCGGGGGTGGCGGTAGAGATCGG
>JALWRU010000156.1 GCA_026994095.1 Nitrospira sp.
TTGGCAAGACGGTGAATTGGTGCTGCGTTTTTCCCGCACCCTGCATACCGTCACCGGGGTGGATCGTGACGGCGTGCGGCTGGTGATCAAGCTGCCAGAGGCACGGGACGTGCACGATATTGCCGTGTATGACGATCATATCTTGTGCGTCTGTAGCGGTAGCAACGAGGTGCTCTACTTTGACAGGGCGGGCAATCTGGTAGACCGCTGGTCGGCCCCCGGTGAGGGGGATGCCTGGCACCTGAACTGTCTCTGGTTTGAGGGCGGGCGCACCTACCTGTCGGCCTTTGGCGACTTTCGTGAGCATCGGGGCTGGGCCGGAGGCTGCCGGGAGACCGGCTTTATTTTTGACCTTGAGAGCGGTGAGCGGGTGGTAGGCGGCTTAAGTGGCCCCCACAATCCGCGCTATCTGGATGGCGCCTGGCTGGTGTGTGACTCCCACACCCGCTCACTGGTGCGGGTGGCGGCGGACGGCAGCCGCCAGCAGGTGCAGTTGGACGCCTTTACCCGTGGCTTGGCCTTTGACGCGCACTACCTGTACGTGGGGGAGAGCGCCAATCGCAAGGCCCCGGAGCCGCCAGAGAGCAGCACCATTGCGGTGCTGAATCGCCAGACCCTTGAGGTGGTGGACCGCCTAACCGTGCCGTTCCCGGAGGTTTACGAGATCCTGCTGGCCCCGCCGGAGATGGCCGACCGCATGGCAGATCGCCCGGAGCAGTACACCTTGAATACCACCAATGAGCGCATTTCCGTGTTGGAAGGGCAGGCCCGGCGTGGAGAGAGCGAGGTGCGTCGTCTGACGGCTGAATTACAGCGCTATCAGGGTTCCCTTCCCCATCGGGTGTTGCGCAAGCTGCTGGGCGGCTGACGCAGCCCTTACGACGGTTTTACCGGCGCAGGGATTCCACCTCAATATTGGTATTGGTATAGATGCAGATGCCGCCAGCAATGGTCAGGGATTTCTGCGCGATCTCCTCGGCGGTCAGATCGGTGTTATCGACCAGTGCGCGGGCGGCAGCCAGTGCGTAGGTGCCGCCGGAGCCGATGGCCACCAGTCCATCGTCCGGTTCGATCACTTCGCCGGTGCCGGACACCAGCAGGGCATGGTCCAGATCGGCCACTGCCAGCAGCGCTTCCAGCCGTCGTAATACCCGGTCGCTACGCCACTCCTTGGCCAACTCTACTGCGGCCCGTACCAGATTGCCGCGATATTCGTTGAGTTTGCCTTCAAACCGTTCAAACAGGGTGAAGGCGTCGGCGGCGGCCCCGGCGAACCCGGTCAGTACCCGTCCGTCATAAAGGGTACGGATTTTGACCGCATGGCCTTTCATGACGGTATCGCCCAGGGTCACCTGCCCGTCGCCGGCGATGGCGGTCTGGCCGTTGTGGCGGACTGCCAGAATGGTGGTGGCGTAGAAGGTATTGGGGGAGTGGTGCTGCATGGACGGAGGCTCCGAGTAGGGTGATAAACGGGGCTATTATGGCGCGCGCAAGGCGCGTGACCAATACTTTTCGCCGCAGGCGTTACAGGTCTGCGGGGACCGCCCCGCCTGCCGGAGGCATTTTTATCCGCGCGCAGCGCGGCTTTTAATATACAAGATGCCGACCGCGGGCGGGGGGGGCGGCCCCTGCAGGCCGGTATTGCGGTGCCTTTGGCACCGTGTTTAATCTTTTATTTGGTCTCCCGCGCCCGGCCCGCGCGGCGACGGGC
>JALWRU010000157.1 GCA_026994095.1 Nitrospira sp.
GGCCATGATGGCAGAGCTGGGGGTGGGCACGATCAAGACCTTCTCGATCGGTTTTAACGAAGCCGACTACGACGAGACCCGCTACGCCCGGCAGGTGGCGGAACAGTTCGGCACCGAGCACCACCAGCAGATTGTCGAGCCGGACGCGCTGGCGATTCTGCCGCAACTGGTGTGGCACTACTGCCAGCCGTTTGCCGATATCTCCGCCATCCCCACCTTTTATGTGTCGCAGATGGCCCGTGAGCAGGTGACGGTGGTCTTGAATGGCGACGGCGGCGACGAGAATTTTATGGGCTACGACCGCTATCAGCGTATGGCGACCACCCAATACGACCGCATCCCCGCGCCCTTACGAGGGATGATGGGTGCGATGGGGCGGGCCATGCCGGTGCAGACCGAGCAGATTCGTCTGTTGCGGGGGGTGCGCCGCATTCTGCTGGCGGCAGGGGAGCGCGACAGCCGCCGCTACGCCCCCTATCTGGTCTATTTTGGTGAGGGTGACAAGCAGTTGGCCTACGGCGACACCATGCGCGCGCACCTGGCGGATAGCTCGCTGGACCTGCTCGACCCGTACTTTGCCGAGTGTGACGATCCGGCCAGCGGCGCGGCGCGGGCGGATTTTCATACCTACCTGCCGGACGATTTGATGGTCAAGGTGGATATCGCCAGCATGGCCTACGGGCTGGAGGCGCGTTCACCATTGCTGGACCACCGCTTTCTGGAGTGGGCGGCGACCATCCCTACCGATCAAAAACTGGCCGGTGGGGTCAGCAAAAAGATCTTCAAACAGGCGCTGGAGCCGGTCCTGCCCCACGACATTCTGTACCGCAAGAAGATGGGCTTCGGCATGCCGGTGGAACACTGGATCCGGGACGATATGCGGGCCTTTTGTTATGATACCCTGCTATCGGAAAAGGCAAAAAAACGGGGGCTGTTCCGGCCCGAGTATGTGCAGGGAATTTTAGACGAGCACTGTGCGGGCAGCCGTCTCCACCACACCCGTATCTGGGGCCTGTTGATGTTGGAATTGTGGTTCTGTATGTGGATCGACGCGGATGAGCTGCCCACGGAGGCACCGGCCCACCCATGAGCCTTGAAGTCGGCTCTGAACTGCCGTTCTGGCGATATTTTAACCCGCTGGCGCTGGTGCGTGACATTCATCAGCACCGCCGCCTGTTGTGGAAATTTATCGTCCGCAACGTGCATCTGCGCCACAAGGGCAGCTATCTGGGCCTCATGTGGGTGGTCATCAGCCCGCTGCTGATGATGGGGCTGTATACGCTGGTGTTCGGCATCATCTTTGGCGGTCGCTACAACGTCGTTCCCACCGAAACCACGGTGGAGTACTCCCTCGGCATCTTTTTGAGTCTGACCATCTTTCAACTGGTGTCGGAGACCATGGGCAACGGCCCGCTGGTGATCGCCAGTCAGCCCAACTTTGTGAAGAAGGTGGTGTTTCCGCTGGAGGTACTGCCGCTGGCCAGTCTGGGGGCGACCCTGTTCCACTTTGGTATCAGTGTGCTGCTGGTGTTGATCGGCATTGTGGCTTTGGGGCCGGGGCTGGCCTTAAGCAACCTGTGGCTGCCGGTGATTATTCTGCCGGTGATCCTGGCGGCGGCGGGGTTGAGCTGGCTGTTTTCCGCACTGGGAGTGTTCATGCGTGACATCGCCCAGTTCATGCTGTTTTTAACGTCGCTGCTGCTGTACAGC
>JALWRU010000158.1 GCA_026994095.1 Nitrospira sp.
AGTTCCGCCTCGCCCCTGAAAAACTGACGATATTTTCGTACTGCTTGTCGGTAAAACAGAGAATATCCACGCTCCCTCCGCTGGGCAGGTTATCACCCACACGCCGGATCAGCGTATCGGCCTGCTCGCGCCCTGCGCAGAAGCGGACATAGACTGAAAATTGGCTCATCTCGAACCCCTGATCCAGCAAAAATTTGCGGAAACCGGTCGCCTCTTTTCGCTCGGGCTTGGTGCCTACCGGCAAGTCAAATAGTACCATGATCCACATCAACCGATAACCGCTTAACATCAGGCCGCCTCAGGCAGCGCTCGCAGCATTGCCCAGGTTTTTTCCGGGAGCGGGTCTGGCAATGTCAGCTCTTTTTTTTGGCCTTCGTAGAGCAGTGCAAGTGATGTGGCGAGGTGTTGTATCCATGCCATGACAGGCCGCTCCCCTTCGTCTCCAGGGAGGTCGTGATAGAGGGTCTCTGCCAGAAGGCGCTTGGTTTGAGGGTCGATTGGCCGCTGCCCGTTTTTAATTAACGCGGCGACCCGAAAATCGATCAATGGCCGAAACGGCTCCATCAGGTCATCCACTAACCGCATGGGGTTTTGACTACTGCGGTGGTGCAACCCCAGTGCCGGGTACAGTCCGGCGGCCAGCACTGCTCGGGCGGTGGCTGCACGCAGCACGGTATAGCCGTAGTTGAGCAGGGCGTTGGTGCCTGCCAACTCCCGCCGTCTCCGAAAGTCTTCGCCCATTAGCAGGGGCCAGTATTTGCGGGCGGCCTGTGCTTCGACATTGTCCGGGTCACCCGATCGTACACGGCGGGCAAGAGCACGCACCGGGGCGTCTATGGTGTGGGTGGCGCGCAGCACGTCGGCCTGCCGGGTGATTTTTGCCCGCACGATCTGCGCCCATAACCGCTTGCCCATCGGGCGGGTGGCAGCCAGTTGGGCATCCAGCCGACCCGCTTGCCTATGGTGGCTCTCGACACTCCATAGAATTGCTGACGGGGCGTGGTTGGCACCACAGATCACCAGCGCAACCCCGCGGGACGCCAGCGCAACCAATACGTTGTTGGAGTAGCTCAGGCCGTGGGCATTGGCGATGACGGCGGCAATATCGTCTAGCGGAACGCGACCGACTTCGTCTTTGCCCCTTCGTATAACCAGAAACCCCCGGTCAACTGCCAGATGGCGTCTGTCCTCCGCAATTTCTACGATTCGTCCGATCATCGTCTGGTGCTCCGGGGTCCTTTACATACCCCAGAATATCGACAAATATACGGCGAGCCTTTAGCGGTTTGAGGGAGTTTGGTGACTTTCCTAGGTATTTGAAGTTGTCGTCTGGGTCGCTATCCCTTGCTTTCAGGGTGCCCGATTCTTGGTGCGGCGCAAAAACAATCTTGTTGTTCGTGGCCGCTAGTTTCACAACGCGAAAAACCCCGCTGGTTTTTCCGTCCTCAATAAGCACTGCATCGTTTGCGATCAATCGCATCACCAGCGGCTTTCCTGAAAAGCTGGTCTTCTGGTACCGTTTTGTCTCTTTGCGAAACTGGCGGTAGGCAGGCTGGTTGGCTTGGTAGGTGGTAATAAATTCCCCCGACCAGCCACCCTTTTCATTGGCAATAATTTCAACGCAGTAGTTGCTACCGCCGGCATAGAATTTATAAGGCGTTTCCCCGCCAATGGGTACTACCGAATCGGGCCGCATGCGTGTGTATATG
>JALWRU010000159.1 GCA_026994095.1 Nitrospira sp.
AGGAGGCCCCCAGCCGCCGCAACTGCTGCATGATGGTGCCGCCGGACTGCTTCTTCCAGTCCCAGATGCGTTCGATGAACGCCTCCCGGCCCACATCGTCGCGGGTTTTGCCTTCGGCTGCGAGCTGTTTTTCGACCACATTCTGGGTGGCGATTCCGGCATGGTCGCAGCCGGGCAGCCACAGGGCCGCGTCGCCACTCATACGCCGCCAGCGGGTGAGAATGTCTTGCAGGGTGTTGTTGAGCGCGTGGCCGATATGCAGGTTGCCGGTCACGTTGGGTGGCGGAATCACAATGGTGTGCGAGTCCGCGCCGTCGCCCGCAGGCTTGGGTGCAAACGCCCCGGACTGCTCCCAGATCGGGTACCAGCGGGTCTCTACCGAGGCCGGGTCGTACTGCTTGGCAAATTCGTCCTCACCTGACGGGGTGGGGGATTGAAAAGGGGGTTCCGGCGACATTATGCCCAACACACTAAAAGGGTCATGGGGGCAGTCCGGGCCACATGCTGGCCCGGCTGCAAAACAATCTGCAAACGAATAAAAAGAGGGAGTATACCGTCTGCGCCCGGTGGGATCGACCCACTCCGGGTTGGTGGGACAGAGGCGGGTGGCGTCCGGGTGGTTAGCCCATCTCGGTGAGGCGCTTCAACTCGTCTTGTACTTTGGCTTCGGCAACGGTGGGAAGGGTCTCCCACACGGTTCGTTCGACAATCTGCACAAACAGCTTGTCCTGCTCGGCCTGATTCTCGGAGAGCACCTTGGTGACCATGCGCGGCACAGTCTCCCATACCACGGCCTCAACCACCTCGCGGATGACCTTGTGCAAGATCGCCTCAACCTGCTCTCGCGGCACTCCGGCCAGCGCCTGCGGCAACGGGTCAGCAGGGGCGTCGCCGTGGTCGGTGTCAGGGGCCGCGCTCACCAGCGGCGGAATCGCATCGGGGGTCGGCATGGTCACAACCGGCGGGGCCGGGTCGATGTTTTCGGTCGGCTCAATGGGTTCAACCGGTTCGGCCAGAGCGTCCTCGTCATCCGCCTGCAGGGCATCTGCATCGGCCTCTTCCGGCAGGGCAAAGGGGGTGTCGTCGGGCAGTTCATCCGGCATGTCGTCCGGGCTGCCGATATCGCCACCGACCCACAGATCGCTCTCGGCTGACAGCATCTCCGGCAACTCGTCCAGCGCGTTATTGGTATTGGCGCTATCAGATGTCTCTGTCGTAGCGTCTGCATCGGCCCCGGTATCGGTCTGCTCCAGCGCGTCGAAGGAGTCATCCAGTTCATCACCGATCAGATCATTCAGGTCAGAGACCAGTGGCTCCTGTTCATCGCTGCCGGTCTGCGGTTCGGTAGCACCTGCTTCGAGGGGGGTGGCCTGACTGCTGGGGGCGAATAGCGGGTTGGCGGCGCTTTTTCCAGCGCTCCCCAACGACCAGCCCAACATGGCCTCCATCTCTTTGATCTCGTTGGTGTCCTCTTTCAAGGAGTCAGGCAACCAGGTCAATGAAGTGGGGTCGGAGGGCTGCAACTGGGCGCGTACTTCGCCCACCAGTGCGTGGCTGTCGAGCGGGGTATTGAGGCGAGCGGCAACGGGAATGGCCTCGTCGCCCTCACCCAGCAAAATAATGGGTACATCCGACAGCGCGCCACGGGCGTCTTCCCACCAGTCGGCGGCGGTGTCCCGTTCGGTTTCGCCAGACAACAAC
>JALWRU010000160.1 GCA_026994095.1 Nitrospira sp.
GGGCTGTTGCAGCACCTGACGGAGACCGTTTGACCATGTCGGCCACGCCTATTGCCGGGGACCCCACCATCGACGACGCGCTGGTCAGCGGCCACGGCCTGACCGACGAGGAGTACGGCACCGTACAGAAGATTCTGGGCCGCGTCCCCACCTATACCGAACTGGGCATCTTTTCGGTCATGTGGAGCGAGCACTGCTCCTACAAAAGCAGCCGCATCCATCTGGGTCGCCTGCCCACCGAAGGGCCACAGGTGGTGCAGGGACCGGGGGAGAACGCCGGGGCGGTGGATATTGGTGACGGCCTGTGTGCGGTCTTCAAGATGGAGTCCCACAATCACCCCAGTTTTATTGAGCCGTTTCAAGGGGCCGCCACCGGGGTGGGTGGCATCCTGCGCGACGTGTTTACCATGGGTGCGCGGCCCATTGCGCTACTGGACAGCCTGCGCTTCGGCTCCCTGTCGCGCCCCAAAAACCGCTACCTGCTCAATCAGGTGGTGGCGGGCATCTCTCATTACGGCAACTGCATGGGTGTGCCCACCGTGGGCGGCGAGGTCTACTTTAACGACATCTACAACCAGAACAATCTGGTCAATGCCATGTGTGTGGGCATTGCCAAGTCGGACCGGCTGTTTTTAGGCGAGGCCAAGGGGGTCGGCAATCCGGTCATGTACGTGGGGGCCAAGACCGGCCGCGACGGCATCCACGGGGCCACCATGGCGTCAGAAGAGTTTGGCGAAAACGACGAGAAGCGGCCGACCGTGCAGGTGGGCGACCCGTTCAAGGAGAAGCTGCTGCTGGAGGCCTGTCTGGAGCTGATGGCGGAGGACCACATCGAGGGCATTCAGGACATGGGGGCCGCAGGGCTGACCAGTTCTTCCTGCGAGATGGCCAGCCGCGCCGGTACCGGGGTGCATCTGGATCTGGACCAGATTCCCTGTCGGGAAGAGGGCATGACCCCCTACGAGATGATGCTGTCGGAGAGTCAGGAGCGCATGCTGCTGGTAGCACGACCGGGCCACGAAGCGGCGGTGGAGAAGATCTTTGCCAAGTGGGATCTGGAGGCCGCCACCGTAGGCCGGGTCACCGACGACGGCATCCTCAAATTGACCTTCAAGGGCCAGACCGTGGCGTCGATTCCGGCAGGTCCGCTGGCGGATGAGGCCCCCAAACTGGAGCGCCCGGTGCAGATTCCCGGTTATCTGGAGGCGTTACAGGGCCTCGATCTGGAGGGGCTGCCCCAGCCGAAGGACATGGGTGAGGTGCTGGTGGCATTGATGGCCAGCCCCAATCTGTGCTCCAAACGGTGGATCTTTGAGCAGTACGACCACATGGTGCGCACCAACACCGAGCAGTTGCCGGAGGCCGCCGACGCGGCGGTGATCCGCATCAAGGGCACCGACCGGCACCTGTCCATGAGTGTGGACTGCAACAGCCGCTACTGCATGTTGAACCCCTATACCGGCGGTGCTATTGCCGTGGCGGAGGCGGCCCGTAACGTGGTCGCTACCGGTGCCACCCCGCTGGCCATTACCGACTGCCTCAACTTTGGCAACCCGGAGCGGCCCGACATCATGTGGCAGTTCGCCATGGCCATTGAGGGCATCGGCGACGCCTGTAAAGCCCTCGACACCCCGGTGGTGAGCGGCAACGTATCGCTCTACAACGAGACCCTGGGCATGGGCATCTATCCCACCCCGAC
>JALWRU010000161.1 GCA_026994095.1 Nitrospira sp.
CGTCATCGGGTCGGGCAGAATCGACGGCGCGATGCTACCGCCCTGATGCTGCAACTGCTCAAACTTTTTCAGCATGGCCTGCTCGTTGCCGAGCACCACCACCTGTTTGACCATATTCTCCAGCTCGCGGATATTACCGGGCCACTGGTAGTGCATGAAACAGTCCATGGTGGCCCGGGTCAACTTGGGCATCTGCCGCTTGTACTGGCGGCTGAACTTGTCCATAAAAAATTCAAGCAGGAACGGGATCTCTTCTAACCGGTCGCGCAAGGGCGGCAGGGTAATGCTGACCACGTTCAGGCGGTAGAACAGATCTTCGCGGAAGGTGCCCATGCGCACGCAGTCTTCCAACTCCCGGTTGGTGGCCGCGATGATGCGCACATCCACCTTGATGTCTTGCTCACCACCGAGCCGCACAAACTCACCGTCCTGCAACACCTGTAACAGTTTGGACTGCAAGGTGATGGGGACTTCGCCGATCTCGTCTAAAAAGATGGTGCCCTGATGGGCAAATTCAAACTTGCCCGGTTTGCGCTTGTGGGCACCGGTGAAGGCACCGCGCTCGTAGCCGAACAGCTCGCTCTCCAGCAGCCCTTCCGGCAGGGCGGCGCACAGCACTTTGACAAACGGTTTGTCGTGGCGCAGCGACTGCTGAAACAGGGTGCGGGCGATCAACTCTTTACCGGTGCCGGACTCGCCGCGCACCAGCACGGTGATGTTGGTTCCGGCCACCTGATGGACCATCTCCATCACGTCTTGCATGCTGCGGCTGTTGCATAACATGCTGCCGTAGTCACCCAGATTGGCAACGGTGCCCATGGTGGAGGGCGATACCACATGATTGGTGGGCTGGGTGACCTGCCCGATGACCTGCCGCAGGCTGTCCATTACAATGGGCAGCGTTAACGTGGCAGTGGGCCGACCGTCCAGCGCCGGGGCATCAACCGCAGCGTCTTCGGCTAAAAAAATCACCGGCAGCTGGCTGTCGGATTGGCCCATCTGATCAATAATGGCGTAGTCTGTGGCCGCCTGGCTCTGCAGGTCGAGCAGCAGAATGTCCGGGTGCTGTTGTTCAATCTGCGACAGGGCGTCCGACGGGTCGGCCGCGGTCAGCATCTCAACACCCATCTCCATCACTGCAGGGCGCAGTTGGCGAAGGCTTAAGGCATCAATGTCCAGCGTAAGGATTTTCACTTGGGAAATGACACCCTCCGTCTTGCGTGGCATATATGTATGCCAACCTCTGTGGCCGATGATCGGGCAACCTGATGTCACCTGACCGCAGCATCCCCAAGAAATCTATCGGCTCCCGAGAGGGGAACCATTACACCCATTGTAGTACTTATTTTTCCTACGGCCGTCCACATGGGCGACAGCGCCACCCGGCCAACGGTAACCGAACGGCGATGATCACTTACCTGACCTCCTGGGGGAGGCCGTAATGAGCGACGAAAAAACGACAACAATGAATGAGGGCGGGGGGGCACCCGACTCACCCGATCTGGACAAGATCCGAAAACGGCAGCGTGACCTGACCAGATACAGCCACCAATACTACCACGAAGCGAGCGCCACTTTAACGGATCAGGAGTTTGATCGGCAACTGGCTGAATTGGCCGAATGGGAAGCCCGCTACCCAGAGATGGCATTTTTAGACTCTCCTACAAAGCGGGTGGGGGGGGAGCCGTTGGACGGGTTTGTTGCCGTTACCCACCGGGTGCCGATGATGAGCCTGGGCAATACCTACTCTTATGATGAACTACGGGCCTTTGACGAGCGCGTCAGGCGGTGGGCCGAGGAGGCCGGGGTGGCCCCTGAGCAGGTCACTTATGTCGTCGAGCCAAAGATCGACGGGGTGGCGGTGGCGCTCACCTATGAAGACGGCCTCTTGATGCAGGTGGCCAGCCGGGGCAACGGCAAGGTGGGCGACGATGTGACCCACAACGCCCGTACCATCGCCGGGTTGCCGCTGGGATATGAAGCACCGGAGGGGCTGGCACTGGACCGGCTGGAGCTGCGCGGCGAGGTCTATTTCAGCCATGCGGCCTTTGCGGCCCTCAACCGGCAGCGGGAGGCGGACAACGAGGAGCCGTTTGCCAACCCCCGAAACGCCGCTGCGGGCAGCATGCGCCAACTGGATGCCCGTATCACCGCCGGACGACGGCTGGATATCTTCATTCATGGGGCCGAGTCAGAGGCGTTGCGCAGCGCTTGTGGAGGTCACGCAGCCACGCTGAAGCGGCTGGGGGAAATGGGGTTTCCGGTGACCGATACGGTCTGCTGTGACGACATTGAAGCGGTCATCCAGCAGTGTGAAACGTGGGCCGAGGCCCGTGTTGGGTTGCCCTACGAGATCGACGGAGTGGTGGTGAAGGTCGACGACTTTGCCATCCAGCAGGCGTTGGGGGCGACCGCCAAGGCCCCGCGCTGGGCCATCTCCTATAAATTTCCTGCCGAAGAGGCCAGGACGACTGTCGAGGCCATTCGTATTCAGGTGGGGCGCACCGGAGTATTGACCCCGGTGGCCGACCTCGCCCCGGTGCGGTTGGCGGGCACGGTGGTGGCCCGCGCCAGCCTGCACAATCAGGACGTGATTGCCGAGCTGGATGTGCGCGAGGGCGATACCGTGGTGATCGAGAAGGGTGGCGAGATCATCCCCAAGGTAGTACGGGTGCTGGTGGATGACAGCCACCAACGCCGCCCGGCCTACCAGATGCCTACCGAGTGCCCGGTCTGTGCACATGCAGTGGTACGAGAGCCGGAGGAGGCGGCGGTTCGCTGTATCAACCGGGCCTGTCCGGCCCAGTTGGAGAAGGCCCTGTCTCACTTCGCCTCCCGCACCGCCATGGACATTGACGGGTTGGGGAGCGCGCTGGTGGAGCAGCTCACCGCCCATCCGGTGGTGATCGACCCCTCTACCGATGCCGACGGCCTGCGCCCGGTGGCAGACGTGGCCGATCTGTATCATCTGGATGAGGCGGCTGTGGCGTCGCTGGAGCGCATGGCCGAAACCTCTGCCCGCAATCTGATGGAGGCGCTTACCGCCAGCAAGGCCCGCCCGTTTGCGCGGGTGCTGTTTGCTGTGGGCATCCGCCACGTGGGGGCGCGCACCGCCGAGCGCATGGTGGATGCCTTTCCCTCGTTGGCGCTGTTGCAAGGGGAGGCCGATACGGTGCGCCGCTGGTTTGCCCTCGATGACCTGCTGGAGCCGCTGCGAAAAGCGGTGCGGGCCAAAGAGGGGAGCGAGGTGATCGCCCGGCACCTGTCCCGGCTGGCGGCGCAGTCCGAAGCATTGCCCCCAGCAGAGTGGTCGGCAGTGCAGCAGGCGCAGGAATTGACCACCAGCAAAGGGCCACTGAAGGCGCTGCTCGACTGGCACAAGCAGCGGCTACCCAAGCTGGTAGAGGTCGACGATGTGGGGCCGATCGTGGCCCGCTCACTGGCCGATTTTTTCCACGACCCCCACAACCGTCAATTAATGCAGCGTCTGCAGGCCGCAGGGCTTACCATGCAACAGGCGCAGGTGGCGGCAGATGTACCGCAGCCGCTGGCCGGATTACGCTTTGTATTTACCGGGGCACTGTCTACCCCGCGCCCGGAGCTGGAGGCGATGGTACGCGCCTTGGGCGGTGTCGCCAGTGGTAGTGTGTCGAAGAATACCGACTATCTGGTGGCCGGTGACAAGGCCGGTAGCAAGCGCACCAAGGCCGAGCAGTTGGGGGTGACGATCCTCGATGAAGCCGGGTTTAACCAATTGATTGAGAAAGACGATCCGTGAGTACACCCCGCCCCAAAGTCGGCATGGTCAATCTGGGCTGCCCCAAAAATCAGGTCGATGCCGAGGTGATGCTGGGCCGCTTGCGGGCGGACGGCTATGAACTGACCGCCGACGCCACCGAAGCCGAAGTGATCATCGTCAATACCTGTGGTTTTATCGACGAGGCCAAACAGGAGTCGGTGGACACCCTGCTGGAGATGGCGCAGCTTAAAACCGACGGCAACTGTAAACAGCTCATCGCCACCGGCTGCCTCACCCAACGGTACGGCGACGATCTGGCTGAGGGCATCCCCGAGCTGGATTTGATCGCCGGGACCGGTGCGCCGGAGGCCATCACCGGGGTGCTGCCGACCCTCATCAATATCGCCCCGGCAGACGGTCAGCGGGTGCAGGTGGGTGCCCCCGGCGGGGCCATGGACGGAGCCGGTCGGGTGCGGGTGGGGGCCTTGCACAGTGCCTATGTAAAGATCGCTGAAGGGTGCAGCAAGCGCTGTTCGTTCTGCATCATCCCGCAACTGCGCGGCGATCTGCAAAGCCGCCCGCTGGAGCAGATTGTGGCCGAGGTGGAGGGGTTGGTGGCCGATGGGGCGGTGGAGATCAATCTGATTTCGCAAGACACCACCAACTACGGGGTCGATCTGTACGGCAAAAAACGGCTGGCAGAGCTGGTGGATGCGGTGTCGCAGGTGGAGGGGGTGGCGTGGCTGCGGCTGCTCTATACCTACCCCACCGACTACACCGATGCGTTGCTGGATGCGCTGGCCGACTCGCCCAAGGTGGTGCCTTATATCGATTTGCCGCTGCAACATGCGGATACCGGGGTGCTGAAGCGCATGAACCGGCGCGGCAGTTATGAAGGGCTGGTATCGCTGATTGAGCGCATTCGCAGTCGCATGCCGGGAGTGGCCTTGCGGTCGTCGTTTATCGTCGGCTTTCCCGGTGAGACCGAGGCCGAGTTTGAGCGCCTGTACTCCTTTATTGAGCAGACCCGCTTTGACCGCATGGGGGTGTTTATCTACTCCCACGAGGACGGTACCAGCGCCTTTGAGGTAGAAGACGATGTGCCAGCAGAGGTCAAAACCGCCCGCCGGGATGCGCTGATGGCGCTACAGGCGCAGATCTCCACCGAAAAAATGCAGGCACTGGTAGGAGCGGTGGTACCGGTGCTGGTGGAGGGGTTATCCCAGGAGACCGACCTGTTGATTGAAGGCCGCATGGCCACGCAGGCCCCGGACATCGACGGGGTGGTCTACATCGCCGATACCGACGATCAGGAGCTGCTACCGGGGCAGATCATCCAGGTGGAGATCACCGAGGCCCATACCTACGACGTGGTGGGGCGGTGGGTGAACCCGCCCTAAACCTCGAACGACACGGTGTAGATGGCGCTGGCCTGTGCGCCCGCCAGAAAACAGTCCCGGCGCAGGTCCTTGACCTGTTGCGGTGGGCCACACAGATAGAGCCGCATGGCCGACAAATCTGGATGTTGGCGGGTGACCTGGCTGCCCAGGTTGATGGGTGGGGACAGCCGCAAGCCCACCGAGATGGGGGCCTCCTCAACCACCAGCGGAGCGTAGTGCAGGTTGGTGTGAGATAACGCGCGGATCTCTTCGTTCAGGTAGTGCCCACCTGCGGTGGCCGCTCCGTGAAACAGGTAGATCGGCCCCTTGTGCTGATGGTGCAGGGCACTCTTCAGGATACCGTAGATGGCGGCCATGCCGGTTTCCACCGCCACCATCAGTAGCGGCTGGTGCGGGTCACCGGGCAGAAAAAAGCAGTCCCCGGCAGGCCCGAAAGCATCCAGCACATCACCGGGGCGGATCACATCGTGCAGCCACTGACTGACTCCACCGGACCCGGTTCGCTGAATATGCAGTTCCAGCAAATGGTCATCACCCGGATGACTGGCGATGGAGTAGCTGCGCACCATCTCTTCACCGTTATCGGCGCTGGCCGAGCGGATCAGGTTTATATATTGGCCGGGAAAATAGTCCGGCATGGGCTCAGGTTTGAGCCGCAGCCGCAGGATCTCCGGGGTCAGCTTTTGGTGGGAGATCACCTCCAGCCGGTAGCGGCAGTCCGACATCTGGATGGGGGCGATCTCCATATCGCCCCCTGGCACACACTGGCAGGGCAGGAAAAAACCCTGCGCGCGCAAGGTGTCGCGCAGGGTTTTTTGGCTGATCTCCGGCGGCAACACACCGCCCAGGTGACGCACCATGCACTTGCGACAGCTACCGCTGCGACACCGAGAGGGCAACAGCGCGCCTTGCCGCAGCAAACCCTCCAGCATCGTCTCCTGATCGGTCAGCGAGTAGTGTTGTCCTTCAAATGTAATCCGTGGCATGGGCCTAGCGACACATCACGTCCTTGCGGGTGCTGGCGGCGATGCCATCCACCTCGGCGATGATCGCTTCCGGCGCACCCAACTCGGCCAGGGTAGAGCGCAGATGGGCCAGAATCTGGTCAAAATGCATATCATTTAAGCCCATTTCCTCCACCATCTTCTGATGGGCGGCGCGCATGTCCCGACCGGTGTAGTTGTTCGGCCCACCAAAGGCCATGGTCAAAAAACCTTTCTGTTTGGCGGCCTGCGCTTCCATATCAACGGTGTCGAAGAAACGGGACACATATTTGTCTGCCAGCACTTTGCGATAAAACAGGTCCACCGCGGCATCCACTGCGGCCTCACCCCCAATACGCTCATACAGACTGTTCATCGGCTCCTCCAAATCGTTTTTAGTGTGGTTTCAATCAAGCTAAATAATCGCCCGGTTTGGAACCGTTTGCCCATGACATATGTCCGAAGAACGGCATGAGATATCGCTGGTAATGGTTTAGGGCCTGTTAACACGAATAAAAAAACAGGCACCATCAGCCGCAATTCCCATTCGTGTTAACAGGCCCTAGTTCGTGTGCCTGAGGCGTTGAATCAGGCGGTGATATGCGGTGACCAGCAGCCACATCATGAACAGGTTGAGCAGCAGCGGGGTGAGCAGCAACTGATACCCCAACTGCTGGATGTCCGGCCCGCCCACCACCGCAGTGAGCGCCGCCGCGCCGCCGGGTGGGTGCAGGCACCTGAGCAGCACCATTGCCACGATCGCCCCCCCCACCGCCACTGCTGCCGCCATCGGCACCGAGGGCACCAGGCGGGCGGCGGATACCCCCACCGCGACCGCTACCAGATGGCCACCCACAAACGGCCAGGTGCGGGCATAGGGGCTGTCATGC
>JALWRU010000162.1 GCA_026994095.1 Nitrospira sp.
CCACCAGCGCCTCTCCCTTGTCGCTGAGGCTCTCCACCACCAGCACCTGCGACTCGCCCTCGGTGGCGGTGATCAGCACATCGCTGCCGGTAGGGTCGTCCGGCCCCAGCCCCATGGTGGTGCAAAAGCAGGAGATGTCCGGCCGGTCGCAGGAGATCGATACCACCGTGGTGGCGGCAGCCCGCTTCATAAACAGCGGGTCTTCGTGGCCCCATTTGTCACCGGAGAACACCTGGGTCAACGACACCCCGATGGCGGCCGCATCACAGGGACGCCCACCCAGCACCACGGTCTGCGGAACATGCTGCATCGGCTCGTTGAGCAGATAGCCGCCGTCGGCCTTTTTGATATAGGTGAAGACCTGCTCCTCTTTGGGGAACAGAAACTCCTTGTAGGTGTTCTGCGGCAGCAGGTAGTCGGTCACCACCTGACTGGCCGAGGTAACCTCGCCAAACAGCACCAGCCCATCGGACAGGGTGGGGGCTACCACACGGGTGCCCTGTCCAGACAGCAGATCCACCAACTGCCACAGGCTGTCTGGCGTCAGATAGCCACGAATTGCCATTTACTGCCCCTGATCCGGTCCGTCGCCCGTCTCGCCACTACGGGTATCCACCCCGTCTTTGGCGTCGGTCAGGATACGGGCGGTAAAACGGGTCAAAAAGCCCAGTACGTCGCCGGGGCTACCTTCGCCGTCGAACTCGCGCCCCAGTTTACTCTTCAGCGCCATGATGGGGATGTCCACCGGACAGACCCGCTCACACTCCTGACATTCGGAGCAGCGCGCCTGAATATGCCAGGTGCGCACCAGGTTGTAGACCACCTGACGGCTGGAGTCGATACCCTTGATCATCTTCAGCGCGTTGGTCACATGGGCGGTGGCCGCTTCGTCCGCCGGGCAGCCCTCGGTGCAGTAACAGGACGGGCAGACGTTACGGCAGGCATAACAGTGCAGACACTTGTTGAGCGTGGACGCCCAGTCCATCTCTGAATCGTCCGCAAGCTGCTTCTTGTAGGCGATGTAGTCGGTCCGCTCGGCCTGCTCTTTTTGCACCTGTTCAATACCGTGGGCGGCTTCGTACTCCGGGCAGTCGAGACACTTGGTCTGCACCACCAGCTCGGCGTCGTCAGCGGTGTAGGCGTTTAGGCGTTCCGTCTCATAAATACCCTCACAGCGCATTACTACAGGGATGACATTGTCACGGGTCACCCCGGACATGTTGCCCTCCTCCATGAGGATATCCAGGTTGTGCAGCTCACACGGTTTGACCATGATCGCCACACCGCCCTGCCCACGGGCCTCGGCCTTGGGGCCAAGGTTGGCGTAGTTCAGCAGGTTGTAGTCACAATATTTGTTCCACAACAGCTCTTTTTCAAACTGCTCCTTGCGGGCAATGAAATTGGGCATGGTCAGGTCGTCAGAGAACGGGCTCTGTTTGCCGTAACAGACCAGCATGCTGATCTTGCCCTCATCCAGCCAGCCGCCTACCAGCGTCTCCAGCTCTTCTTTGGAGTCGCAGCGGGTGGCTTCATGCAACGCAGTTGAATAGATCATACGTTACGCTTACCCCAGCGCCTTGGCCATGGCCTGACCCAGCTCGGTGGGGTTGCGCACCGTGTGGACACCAGCGGCCTCCAGCGCGGCAAACTTGTCCTCAGCGGTCCCCTTGCCACCCGAGATAATCGCCCCGGC
>JALWRU010000163.1 GCA_026994095.1 Nitrospira sp.
ATCCTGAATACGAGGCCCTTTTGCATACTCCAGCATTTGAATTACATGCCCGACTGGCGGCCGACACCCATCGGTTGGGCCACTTTCCGCTCTGCCAACTACTGCTGCTGAACGACTGCCAGTATCCATGGCTGATTCTGGTGCCTCAGCGGGCAGGAATCACCGAGGCCTTCCAGTTGAATGACACCGACCAGCAGCAACTCACCGTTGAATCGAATCATCTGTCAGCGGTGCTCTCCACCCGCTTCAAGGCCGACAAGATCAACGTGGCTGCGCTGGGCAATATGGTGCCGCAACTGCACATTCACCACATCGCACGCTATACCAGCGACCGCTCCTGGCCCCACCCGGTGTGGGGGCGGTTTACCGCCATCCCCTATGAGGACCACTCGCTGGCGCAGTTCAGACAACGGCTACTTCCCCATTTATACGCAGGTTTCTCTATCCAGTAGGCATCTACCTGCTATATGACAAATGTCATGCCGCTAATTGGCCGTCTCCGTAACCCTTGTGCTCAACCCATGTCAACGGGCACAGGAGCGCAACGCTTTTTGCCCAAGGACATCACAGAGGAGTCGGAAACAGATGGCAATCAAGGGCGGGCCGGTCATGGACAGCTACACACGCTGTACCCTCAAGCCGGAATTTTTTGAGCGATTTTACGAAAATTTTCTGGCCAGCAATCCGGCCTTTCGCGAGATGTTTGCAAACACCGATTTTGCCAACCAGCGGGAGTTGCTCCGACGGGGCATCAGCATGATGTTGTTGTATGCCCAGGACAACGTGATCGGCAAGGTCGCGGTGGAACGGCTGGCCCAGTCTCACGGCAAGGACGGTATGCAGATCGGTGCCGATCTGTATCCATTCTGGGTCGACTCCCTCATGAAAACCGTGGCCGAGCTGGATGATGACTTCTCCCCGGAGTTGGAGAACCAGTGGCGCAAGGAGCTGGCCAAGGGGATCAAGGCCATGACCGACGCCCTGTAGCGACCGTTTTTCAGGGCGTGTGGTGCCTTGCAAACGTGCATTCGGCTAAATCGGGTATCATGAGGGGCATGAATATTCGATTGCAGGCGCTTTGATGAGCGCAGAACTGGTCTCTACCATTGCCTTGACCATGGGTGCCGCCTGGGCCAGCGGCATCAACCTTTATGCCACCTTGCTGGTGCTGGGCGGCATGGGGGCCACCGGCAATATCGACCTGCCGCCGGATTTACAGGTATTGCAGGACCCGACCGTGCTGTTTGCCGCCGGGGCCATGTACATGGTGGAGTTTTTTGCCGACAAGGTGCCCGGAGTGGACACCGCCTGGGACACCCTCCATACCTTTGTGCGTATCCCCGCCGGGGCCATGGTGGCCAGCGCGGCTGTGGGTGACGTGACCCCGGCGCTGGAGTTGAGCGCGGCGATTCTGGGCGGTTCGTTGACCGCTGTGACCCACGCCACCAAGGCCGGTAGTCGGGTGTTGATCAATACCTCGCCGGAGCCGGTCAGCAACTGGGCCGCTTCGATCACTGAAGATGTGGCGGTGGTGGGCGGCCTGTGGGCGGCCATGAACCACCCGGTGCTGTTTTTGGTGTTTTTGGTGGTGCTCTTGATTTTTCTGGCCTGGGCGCTGCCCAAGCTGTGGCGGGCGATCCGTGGCCTGATTCGTCGCATTGCCGGATGGTTTAAAAAGACACCACCGGCAGAGGATGCACCGCTGGCCAACGAATCCGGGGCCGAGCCAGACCCCGTTCCAGACCCGGCTCCCCCGGAGGCAGAAGCGCCTCCCAAGACCGGCACGGGCGATGGTGTCTCCCACTAATATTGGATGAGAATCCCTATGAAAATCAGCGGCGCTTTTGATGTCAAGCTGAACCCGCTGGACGGCTACACCACCGGCATTGACGGGGTTGCGTTGGGGCGCATGTCCATCGACAAGACCTATTACGGTGATCTGTCGGCCACCGGTCAGGGAGAGATGCTCAGTGCCATGACGGCGGTGAAAGGCTCCGCCGGGTATGTGGCCATCGAGCAGGTCAGCGGCAACCTGTCGGGCAGGAAGGGCAGCTTTGTGGTGCAACACTTTGCCACCATGGCCCACGGTAACGAGTCGCAGACCCTGGAGATCGTGCCCGATTCCGGGACTGGTGATCTGGTGGGGCTATCCGGCACCATGCAGATCGTCGTCGATGACGACGGTCAGCACGGCTATGTGCTGGAGTATGAGCTGCCTGACTAGACCGCCAGCGCGGTGGTGATCAGTACCGCCAACTCGGTCAACTCCACCAGCGCCCCGGCGGTATCACCGGTAGTGCCGCCCAGCCGCCGCAGCACCGCCCTGCGAAGCAGCCAGATCGTCGCCAGCACCACCAGCAGCACCGGTAATCCACCCAGCCACAGGGTCAGCAACGCCACCACCGCCAGCAGCCAGCGACAGGCGGTCTGCGGTAGATGCTGCGACAGGGCCGTACCGATGCCATCGGTACGGGCGTAGGGGGTACTGGCAAGTAGCGCCACTGCTGCCGCACGTCCGACAATCGGTGCCAGTCCAATGGCCATCCAACTCCCCGCACTCAAGAGTGCCGCTAGCGCCGCCCATTTGAGCAACAGTACAATCACCAGTGTAACCACCGCTGCCGACCCGCAAGTGGGATCATGCATGATGAGGAGAGTCTTGTTCCTGTCGCCCAAACCACCCAGCCAGCCGTCGGCACTGTCGGCTAGTCCATCCAGATGCAGTGCCCCGGTAACTGCCACCCACAGGGCCAGCAGCAGCCCGGCAACCAGCAGGGGAGGGGCGGAGGACAGCAGCCACACCAACCCCACCAACAGCCCGCCGACGATGCCACCCACCCACGGATAGGCCAGCAGGGATCGACCGGCGGTCGTCGGAGAGGGTGGTGCCGTGAGGGTCACCGGTAGCACCGTCAAAAATTGCAACGCCACCGTAAATGCCGACGGAGCCAGCTTCAAGAGGTCGGTTCCCGCACGATAAACTGGCCAGTGTGTACCTGGTAGTCCACACCCCACAGCGCGCCGTAGGACACCTGAATCGATAATAGAGGAGCGGGTGGATTTCCGCCCAGCGTCTGTAGATGCTGAATCAGTAGCCGAATGGTGCCGCCGTGGATCACCACCAGTGTGCGTTGCTCGGTGTCAGCGGCCTGCACTTCGGTGAGTAGGTCGCCCCAGGCCGCGAGTACACGGGTCCGCATCGCGGCCAGCGATTCACCGTCAGGGGGAGGATACCGGTCCGGGTCGCTCCAGAATCGGGTCAGGGCATCCTCGTCATCGGCCATGATTTGCTCGGCGGTCAGCCCTTCCCAGCGGCCAAAATCCAGTTCCATCAGTCGGGGCTCGGTGGTACACGACAGGCCGTTTTTTTGGGCGTAGTCCTCGGCAAAATTGGCACAGCGAATCAATGGCGAGGTGACCACCCGCTGCCACGGACCATGACGGCTCACTGCGGCTTGCATCTGCTGCCAGCCGGTGTCGGTGAGCGGGGGGTCGCTACGGCCTCTAAAGCAGCGACCGCCGACCACTTCGCCGTGGCGCAACAGCCCGAAGTGGATCATCCGCTCCGTCCCGGTACTCCGGCTTCATCAAAGGTCGCCATCTGGCTGTGCAGGGCACAGGCCAGCTTTAATAACGGCACAGCGATGGCCGCTCCGCTGGCCTCGCCCAGTCGCAGCCCCAGATCCAGCAACGGGTGGGCGTCAAGCGCGTCCAATACGGCCTGATGACCCGGCTCTGCAGAGGTGTGGGAGAACAGCCACCAGGCTTCGGCTCCGGGGCATAACCGGGATGCAGCAAGGGCCGCGACCGAGCTGATAAAGCCGTCTACCAGCACCGTCACCCCCATCTGTGCGCAGGCCACATAACTACCGGTTAGCGCGGCGATCTCAAACCCGCCCAGGCGCCGCAATATCTCCAGCGGGGAGTGCAGATGGGGGCCGTGCAGAGACAGGGCCCGCTCCACCACCGAAACCTTGCGGGCCACGCCGTCCGCATCCAGACCGGTGCCCGGTCCAGCCATCTGCTGAGGTGAGGTGTTCAACAGGGCACAGGCCAGCGCAGAGGCCGAGGTGGTGTTGGCGATGCCCATCTCGCCACCGATAAAGAGCTGCGCACCTGTGCGGGCGGCGCGCTCTACCGCTTCGCGTCCGGCCATCAATGCAGCGCTAAGCTGGGACTCCTCCATGGCGGCCTGCTTGCAAAAATTGGCGGTTCCCGCCCCCAGCGGAATCGACAACACCCCCTCCACCGGGCCGGTTTCCACTACCGTACCCAGATTGATCACACTGAGGGTGGCGTCCAGTTCCCGCGCCAGCACACTGATGGCAGCACCACCGCCAGCAAAGTTTTTAACCATGCTAGCGGTTACCGCCTGCGGAAAGGCCGATACTGACTCATCGGCCACGCCGTGGTCGGCGACAAACACGGTAATATGAATGGGGCCGATCTGTGGCCGGTTGGTGCCCTGCAAGGACGCCAACCGTACCGCCAGACACTCCATTTGACCTAGCGATCCGGGCGGTTTGGTCAAGCGTGTCTGCCGCGCTTGCGCCGCCTCCCTGGCAGTCTTGTCGGGGGGGGTGGACGGAATCGAGATCCAGCGATCACTCACAGGGGCTCTCCTTTAATCAGGTGTGGCAGTCCGGCCACCATCAGCACCACCCGGTCACACCGCTGTGCCAGTTGTTGGTGCAAGATGCCGATCTCATCACAGTAACGACGGCTCAACTCCCCCAACGGAGTGACCCCCATATTGCTTTCGTTGCTCACCAGCACTACCGGTCCGGTGAGGCTGGGCAGCACATGGATCAAAGCCTCCCGCTCCCGCATCAGCACCTGCTTGTCATCGCAGGTCAGCAGGTTTGTCAGCCAGAGTGTGAGGCAGTCTACCAGCAGGCACGGCCCGCTTGCCCGGGTCAGGGCATCTGCCAGTCGAATTGGTGCTTCCAGCGTCTGCCAGTGATCCGGGCGCTGCTGTCGATGCTGGTCGATACGGGCCTGCATCTCGGCATCCCCGGCGGTAGCCGTGGCGATATAGCTGACCCCCTGTCCGCTATCGGTGGCCATCTGCATGGCCATGCGGGTCTTACCAGAGCGTACACCGCCTAATATCAGGGTGAGGTGGGTGCTCATCGGGTGGTGTCGGCAGATGGTTGCAGGCCCAATATCTGCTGTAAAAACGAGGTGTCCAGATGCTGCTCCACACTGTCTGCAAGACGTTCCATAGCCGATTCCCGCACGGCATGGTAGTCGTGGGCCTCGGCCCTGTCCAGCCCGGCCCACTGAAGCAGGGCAGTGCAGGCGGCAGGCTGGACAAACAGGCCGTGCAGATAGGTGCCCAGCAGTTGATCATCAGCACTGATGGCCCCTTCCGGGCGACCTTCCAGCATCAGGGCGGGCCGCTCCAGCGCTGGCCCTTTGCTCACCCCCTGGTGAATCTCATAACCGCTGACCGGCTGGCCACCCGGTCGCAGGGTTCCAGCGACATTTTGCAGGGTCTTTTCGGAACCGATGGTGGTCGTCAATTCCAGTAACCCCAGCCCCTGAACACGACCGGCTGGCCCCTCGATCCCCTGCGGGTCATCCAGCCACTGTCCCAGCATTTGAAACCCGCCACACAGACCGATCAATTTGCCGCCGTATCGAAGGTGTCTTTGAATTGCGGTCTCCCAGCCGTTGGCCCGCAACCAGGCCATATCCGCCTGCACACTCTTGGAGCCGGGCAGCAGGATCAGGTCGGCCGCAGGCGGGGCTTCTCCCGGTCCGATGAAACGCAGGGATACCTGCGGGTGCAACCGTAAGGGGTCCAGATCGGTATGGTTGCTGATACGCGGCAGGGCCGGGGCGATGACCCGCAGATGCTCGACCGTGGTCGCGGCAGCCTGCTCCCGTGGCAGGGCGTCTTCCGCCTCCAGATGCAGGCCGTGCAGGTAGGGCAGGGTGCCGATCACCGGTTTGCCGGTCTGTTCGGTCAGCCAGTCCAGCCCCGGTTGCAGCAGCGCCATGTCACCGCGAAAGCGGTTGATGACAAATCCCACCACACGCGCCCGCTCTGACTCGCTGAGCAGCGCCAGCGTGCCGACGATGTGGGCAAATACCCCGCCCCGGTCGATGTCGGCAATCAGCACCACCGGGCAGTCCACCGCCTCGGCAAACCCCATGTTGGCAATGTCCCCCGCCCGCAGATTGATCTCCGCAGGGGAGCCTGCCCCTTCGACAATGATGGCGGTATAGGCTGCCCGCAGCCGTTGATAGGAAGCCAGCACAGCCTCCATGGCCACCTGTTTGTAGTCGTGAAAGCCGACCGCATCCATCGCGGTGACCACCTGCCCATGCACGATCACCTGCGCGCCCTGATCGGTGGTGGGCTTGAGCAATACCGGGTTCATATCGGTGTGCGGGGCCAGCCCGCAGGCCGCCGCCTGCACCACCTGGGCGCGGCCAATCTCGCCACCGTCTTCGGTGACTGCGCTGTTCAAGGCCATATTTTGCGGTTTGAACGGCACTACCGATACCTGCTGGCGGACCAGCCAGCGGCACAGGGCGGTCACCAGCAAGCTCTTGCCCGCGTCTGAAGTGGTGCCCTGCACCATGAGAGTGGCGGCGCTCATGGGTTGCCCTTTTTTAGCGTAGCAAGTGACCGTTCAAGTCGTTGCCAATCACATTCCTGACCGGGCAAGCCAAACCGCACACTGTGCGGGTCGTCAAAACGGCGTAGCCATACCCCCTTGGCTGCCAACTCCCGTTGAATCGCCTCGGCCCGCGCAGTTTGTACCCACTGAAACAGCCCGCAACCGCCGTCAGGAGACAAACCAGCCTGTGTTAGCAGATGCGCCATCCGCTGACCTGCTGCGATCAATGAGGCTCGGGTATCGGCCTGCCACTGGCGGTCTTGCAAGGCTTTTAGCGCCACCCAGCGCGCCGGTGCAGGGACCGTCCACGGACCAAGCAACGCTTTTAGCTGTGCCAGCAACGCCTCGTGGGCGGCCACAAACC
>JALWRU010000164.1 GCA_026994095.1 Nitrospira sp.
GTTAGGAGTGGGTGGGCGACGTGAGGCCCTAAATAGGGCGAGTAGCAGACCTTCCTAATCATCAATCAAGTGAGTGATTTTCCTGATTCTGCCCGGCCCCGGTGGGAAGCGGGCCAAGTCGGCCTTCTGCGCCTACGCCATGGGCAAATTCCGGCCCACTTTGAGCATAGGGTACACAAAGAGGTCACGCCAAACGGCGTGACCCCGTTTTTTGTTTCCGTCGTACCATCGCAGTACCGGGGATAGGTTTCAGTTCTTGGTCGTGATTGCCAATCACTCTAGCAGAGGGAGATGGTAGCTATGGGGTGGGTTGACCCTTTCGCAATTTTGAGGGCCATCTGTCACCATGCCCTCCATAAAGCCATCACCACCAAGATGGCAACAGCCATCAAAGCCCATCGACCCTGCTTTGTCTGCTTTTTCACGATGCCGTGCTGTCTCGCATGCCGCCAATCAGCAACCACAGCCACCGTTGTTCCGATCACAAAAAAAGCAACGGGGAGCAGGAGCAGTACGCCCAAGTCAAACCACCACCCAGCAGCCGCGCTGACGATGCAGATGATGCCACCAACATTGCGCCACTTGTCCACAATCCTGCCGACTTCATAGCCTCTGTTGTCGTCCATGATGCTCATCGCGGTGACTCCCTTTGCTCAGTGCGTTGACCTCAGTGTAGAGCATTGCTCCACTCTCCACCCCTGCGATCACCGGGGTGCCGCGTTCTCTTGAATATAACCTGCCCAGCAGTAAAATATCGCTGCTTGAGGCTGACAGCCAACTCATCTTCTGAGCCGTCGTACTCAG
Source organism: Nitrospira sp. (assembly GCA_026994095.1). Taxonomy (GTDB): domain Bacteria; phylum Nitrospirota; class JACRHL01; order JACRHL01; family JACRHL01; genus JALWRU01. The sequence continues at coordinate 805 of JALWRU010000164.1, forward strand.
TGGTCAGATAGACGAAGGGTCTTGGTATGAGGCGCTTGATTTTGCGGGGGTGGCGCGTTGATTGGAAGGCCGACTTGGGTGTGCCAGTTGGTGAGGGTGGGCGTAGCTCAAGCATCTGACTTTTCGTCTTTTGCTCGCGCGCCCCACCACCAGCCTCTATAAACAGGGGCCCAATGGCAAATTCACGGCACACTTTGGGCACAGGGCACAACAAAGGGGTTACGCCAAACGACGTAACCCCTTGTTTTATTTGGTGGGCCGTGTAGGGATCGAACCTACGACCCGCTGATTAAGAGTCAGCTGCTCTACCAACTGAGCTAACGGCCCGTAACACCAAATTGTCTGGCCTTGCGAGTTGCAAGGCGAATGTGGTGCGCCTGAAGGGATTCGAACCCCTGACCTACGGAACCGGAATCCGTCGCTCTATCCAGCTGAGCCACAGGCGCTTGTGCCTACCCAATGCCTCAAACTCAGCCTGTTACAAGCCTTCAAGCACCGGCGGGCGACGATGGTGGACGATACTGGACTTGAACCAGTGACCCCTGCCGTGTGAAGGCAGTGCTCTACCAACTGAGCTAATCGTCCGAAATCACGAAGCCCGCTATTATAGGGACTCGACCCCGCAGAGGCAAAGCCCTTGTTGCAGAATCGCTCAATTTCCCTCAACCAGGCCGCCGATGGTCATCGGCACCCCCGGTTGGCACCCGATGAGTTAGTCGGTCCGTCCCACCGGGATCAGGCGTGCCAGACGGCCGAGGAAACGGCTTAAGCCGCCTTCGGTGGCCTCCTGCTCCGGGGAATCCCCCGCGTAGGTCAGTTCCTCATCGAACTGGAACTTCTCCATGGTGATGCAGCGGGTCGGGCAGCGCATGGCACACAGGCCACAGCGGATGCACAGGTGGCTGTCGAACAGCATCACCGCACCCTGATCGTTGGCGATGTCGGTTGCGCCCGCACCCATGCCCGGTCCCTGCACGAAGTTGGAGGGATCGACCCCGAAGATCGGCTTGGCGCCCTGGGCGTATAGCTCTGCATCTTCTACATGGTCGATGCTGACCAGTTTCAATACGTTCTCGGGGCAGATATCGACACAGCCGCTACAGGCGATGCACATCTCACCGTCCATGACCACGTTGATGTTGCAACGCAGGCAGCGGTCGGCCTGGGCCTTGGCCTCTTCTTCGGCATAGGCGAAATCGACCAGGTCGTTGGTGAAACCGCCCTGGCCGTCCTGCCGCATGTCCAGCGGGATGTGCGGCTCACCCTTGCGCTGGATCGACTCGTAACGCTGCACGGTTTCGTACTGGGTCATGGGGCGCATCACCGCGTGGGGGTGAATCTCGATCTTGCGGCCGCCCAGATGCTCGTGGATTGAGCGGGCCACCCGATGGCCGTGGGACACCGCGTCGATAAACAGCTTCGGGCCGGTGGCCACATCGCCGGTGATAAATACGTCCGGGTCGGTGGTCTGATAAGTCTCCGGGTCGCTCTTGATGACCCCCGGTGCCACCTGCTGGATATTGTCGTCTTCACCTTTCAAGAAGCCCGCATCCGTGGCCTGACCGATGGCGAGGATCACCTCGTCGGTCTCCCACACCTGCTCGGAGCCTTCGACAAACGACGGCGCAAATCGGCCCTGATCGTCAAAAATGGAGGCCACCTTCTTGAACTCGATGCCGGTCATCTCGCCGGTCTCTTCATCGTGGATGTAACGCTGGGGGCCCAGATCGTTGTGGATCTCGATCCCCTCAAATTTGGACTCGATGCGCTCATACTCCGAACCGCGCATGCCGTCCACCGGCTCCAGACAGATCACGGTGACCTTTTTGGCCCCCTGTCGCAGGGCGGTGCGGGCGCAATCCATGGCCACGTCACCGCCGCCGATGACGATGACCCTGCCCCGGTGGGGGATCTTTTCGCCAAAGTTACTGCGCCGCAGGTAGTCGATACCCAAAATGATGTTTTTGCCGTCCGCCCCCGGAATGGGAATGGCGCGGGCATTTTGCAGGCCCACGGCGATGACGATGGATTTGAAGCCCTCGTCGCGCAGGTCCTGGAAGGTTTTATCATTACCAATATCGACGCCGTACTGAACCTCCACACCCATGTCGGCAATGGCGTCCACCTCGGCGTAAACCGCCCGCCGGTCGAGCCGGAATACCGGCACACCCTGGGACAGCATGCCACCGGCACCCACACGCGGCTGTTTTTCAAATACGGTGACCTGATAGCCAAACAGATTGAGATCGTGGGCGGCGGTCATACCCGCACAACCGGAGCCAATTACCGCTACTTTGGGGCCGGTATTTTTGGACTCGGAGTCCAGCACCCCGGTGGTGCCCATCAGCCGTTTGATGTTGCTGATGTCGTATTCATGACGGGAGTCCGCATCAAAGGTGCCCTTGAGCACATCGGAATAGATGCGGTTGCGCTTGTCGGGTGACTCGACCCCAAACTGCTCACATACAAATCGTTTGAGCGCGCGAATGGCGACCGGCTTGTCGAGCTTGCCACGACGGCAGGCGGCCTCACAGGGCGCGCCGCATACCCGGCCGCAGATCGACGCGAAGGGGTTGGGCTCGCGGGCGATGCGATAGGCGTCTTCGTAGCGGCCTTCTCCGATCGCGACGATGTAGCCACGGGCGTCGGTATGAACCGGGCAGGCGTACTGGCACTCCACGGTTTCCTGAAAGTGCTCGTAGTCGAAGTTCACGACCTTCAGCGGATTGGGCTGTATCATGGGCTCCACCTTTTGCGGGGCGTAAATTTGTTAGAGTCGAAGCGCGCAGTATGACACAAATCATGATCGAAAGTGAATGCCCGCCCCCCCGGCAGCATGCTCAGCCAGCCAGGCTGCGGGTGGGAGCCACATTAGGATGAACCAGCAAACGACCCCGGCAGTATCGGTACGCCACCTGACCAAACAATTTGGCGACGCGCTGGCGGTGAACGATCTGTCGTTTGAAGTAGCGGCAGGGCAGATCTACGGTCTGCTGGGGGCCAACGGCGCGGGCAAAACCACCACCCTGGCCATGTTGCTCAACCTGATCACCCCCACCTCCGGCGAGATCTCGATCCTGGGCGAGCAGTACCCGGCCGGGCGTGAGCGCATCCTGTCGCGGGTCAACTTTTCGTCTACTTATGTCTCGTTACCGCTGCGGCTGACCGTGTGGGAAAACCTGCGGGTGTTCGCCGCTTTGTACGGGATCAAACGCCCCAAGCAGCGTATTCACGAGATGGTCGAGCGGTTCGAGCTGACCTACGCCCTGAAGACCCGCGTGGGCGAGTTGTCATCAGGCCAGAAAACCCGCGTTTATCTGGCCAAGGCATTGTTGAACGACCCGGAGGTGTTGTTTCTGGACGAGCCCACCGCCAGTCTCGACCCGGACATGGCCGACAAGACCCGCACCCTGCTACTGCAAGCCCAGCAGGAACGTGGCATGACTGTGTTGATTACCAGCCACAACATGGCCGAAATGGAGCAGCTCTGCAATCGGTTGCTGTTCATTGACAAGGGCAAGCGGCTGATGGAGGGCACGGTGGTGGAGATCCGCGAACATTTTGGTCAGGACAGTCTGGAAGATGTGTTCCTGCATGTGGCGCGGGGGGAGTCGTTGTGAATCCGCGTCGCATTCTGGGGCTGACCCTGCGTTATTTTTACCTGTACCGCAGTTCGGTGCCGCGTCTGCTGGAGCAGCTCTATTGGCCGGTGGTCGACATTATGGTGTGGGGCTTTGTGACCCTCTACCTGAGCCGCTTCGAAGGGGCGTTGCCCAATTTTTTGGCCTACTTTCTGGGCGGATTGGTGCTGTGGGACATCCTGTTCCGCTCCCAGATCGGCGTATCGGTGGCCTATCTGGAAGAGGTCTGGTCGCGCAACCTGCTCAACCTGTTTGTCAGCCCGTTAAGGCCGTCGGAGTTTTTGGCGGCGTCGGTGGCCATTGCCATCATGCGGGTGGCCTTTACCACCTGTGTAACGCTGGCGATTGCCTGGTGGATGTACGACTTCAGCGCGCTGGTGATGGGGGCCTGGCTGTGGGCGTTTATGGGTAGTCTGGTGCTGATGGGCTGGGCCATGGGCATCTTTATCTCATCGCTCATCATGCGTTTTGGGCAGGGGGCAGAGTCCCTTGCCTGGGGGCTGATTTTCCTGATTCAGCCGGTGGCGGCGGTGTTCTATCCGGTGTCGGTATTACCAGCGGTCTTACAGCCGGTGTCGGCGGCCATTCCCGCGTCCCATGTGTTTGAAGGCATGCGGCAGGTGCTGGACGGCGGTGCGGCCCCGGTCCACCATCTGATGATGGCGTACAGCCTCAATCTGGCCTATATGATCGGCGCACTGCTGTTCTTTTATGCCACGCTGGCGGAAGCCAAACGGGAGGGGCGGCTGTTGCGGGTGGGGGAGTAGCCCCCGGCACGGCTGTTACGTGGCGGGTTTGTCCCGTGGTTGGGTGAGTTGCCCTTCCAGCACCTCGACTGCCGCATGCAGCTCGGTCAGCGCGTGTTTGGCCTTTTGCGGGTCGGTCAGGCGGGACGACAGCCCCTCGCACCGTTCCTGAAAGGCCCCGGTCAGCCCGGCCTGGGCAATGTCGTTGAGCCGCTCCTGCATTACCCAGGTCATGGCCGGGGTATCTTGCAGCTGGTCTGGCGCAGTCAGCCGTCGGCGGCGCAGGTTGGCCCGCAGGGTCTGCACTTCGCTGCGTAGCTGGGCCAACTCCTGACGCAGGCCCGCATCCAGTTGCGGGGTGTCAGCACTGGCATCCAGCGCAGCGATGGATTGAAACAGCAGGTCGTCCAGGTAGTTACCCATGGCGTCGCGGGGCGGCAAGGTATCTCCCTCATGCACGGTGTCGGGCAGGATGGCAACGTTCTGTGGTTTCATGGACGCTCCGCAGTCAACAGGTCGCAAAAGCCTCTTGTCGGAACGAGGGCCGGGTGGGTTAACCCTTTGGGGACCTTTTTGATCCATGCTGCCGGCAATGGGCCGTCCGCTTGATCTGACCGGAGTCGTAGCGGTTCAATGGCGGGCGATTGTGCCCCCTGTGTTGATTTTTAAGAGGAGTCTTCCCCGATGTTTATCGTATTACTCAAATTGACGGACAACAGAGATCAGGCAGGCCAGTTCATGGACGGTCACAAGGCGTGGATTCAGGCCGGTTTTGACGACGGCGTGTTTCTGCTGGTGGGAAGTCTGGAGCCGGGGCTGGGCGGCAGCCTGCTGGCCCACCAAACCACCCGCCCGGAATTGCAGGCGCGGGTGGAGCAGGATCCGTTTGTGGCCCAGCAGGTGGTGACTGCCGAGATTCTGGAGATCGACCCGTCTCGGACCGACTCCCGGCTGGATTTTTTGGTGACGGCCTGATGTCGGTCGCACCTGCGGCGCACCGGGCGACTGCCGGACCGTATTTTTTCATTGGAGGTGGCCATGTCAGCGCCGGAAGGACCGTCTAGCGGTACCGATGTAACACAGGTGCTGGAGCGGCTGGAGTGCCAGTGGCCCGAAACCGTAACCGCCCTGCACGATCTGGTGCGTATCGCCAGCGTCAGTGCGGAGGGCTTTCCGACCGCCCCGCTGGCCGAGTCGGCCCATGCGGTAGCGGCGCTGTTGCTGGAGGGGGGTATGCAGACGGCGGAGGTGGTCGAACACCCGGATACCCCCCCGGCAGTGATCGCCGAGTGGCGCGGTGCGGCGGATGCGCCCACGGTGCTGATCTACGGGCACCACGACGTGCAGCCACCGGGGGAGATCGACCGCTGGTTGTCCGACCCGTGGCAGCCGGTGGAGCGCGACGGGCGGCTGTATGGGCGCGGGGTGGTGGACGACAAGGCCGGGGTCATCTCCCACTGGGCGGCCATCCGTGCATGGCTATCGGCCACCGGCAGCCTGCCGGTCAACGTGGTGATGCTGATCGAGGGCGAGGAGGAGGTCGGTTCGCCCCATCTGGAGTCGCTGCTGCTGGCCTACAAGGACCGTCTGGCGGCGGACTGTCTGGTGCTGACCGACACCTGCAATCTGGACACCGGCATCCCGGCCCTGACCGTGACCCTGCGTGGGTTGGTGATGGCCGACCTTGAGGTGGCGCTGCTGGACGGCCCCCTGCATAGCGGTATCTGGGGCGGTCCGCTGCCGGACCCGGTGCAGGGGCTGGCCCGTATTCTGGCCCGTTTGAGTGATGACGCCGG
>JALWRU010000165.1 GCA_026994095.1 Nitrospira sp.
CATCGACCGACCCGAACTGGACGATCAGCGGGACGATATTCTGGCCGCCTTCCCCCGCACCCGCACCCTGATCAGCTACGTCTGCCGAATGAACCGGGAGCCTATTCGTTCCCCGGCCCGCTCCATTGCCAATCTGGAGTTCCACCACACCGGTCATCAGGTCGATCAGGTGGGGAGAAAGATCGTCACCGCACTGGAACAGCACGGTATCGGTGCAATCAACCCGGCCATGGGCTTTCCTATGGAGACCCAACACTTTCCCGAGCGCATGTGGGTGGTCTCCCACAAGCCGGTGGCAGTTGCAGCGGGGCTGGGGCGCATCGGCATCCACCGCAATGTGATCCACCCACGTTTCGGCAATTTCATCTTGCTGGGCACGATCCTCACCGACGCGGAGGTGGCATCACAGGGGCGCGCTTTGACCGGCGATGTCTGTATGAGCTGCAAGCTGTGTGTAGCGGCCTGCCCGGTAGGGGCCATCGGCAGCGACGGCTATTTCGATTTCTCTGCCTGTTACACCCATAATTACCGGGAATTTATGGGCGGCTTTACCGACTGGGCAGAGACGATTGCGGGCAGCAAATCGGCCACGGAGTATCGCCGTCAGGTCAGCGACCCGGAGTCGGTCTCCATGTGGCAGAGCCTCAGTTTTGGAGCCAACTATAAAGCGGCCTATTGTCTGGCCGTTTGCCCTGCTGGAGAGGATGTGAGCGCCCCCTTCAAGCAGCACCGCAAAGGTTTTGTCGAGACCGTGGTTCAACCCCTGTCTCAACAACAAGAGACGGTCTACGTAGTGCCTGACTCGGATGCAGAAACCCACGTGAACAAGCGTTTTCCCCACAAAACCGTGCGCCGGGTGGGCAGTGGTATTCGGCCCCAGTCGATCCACGGGTTTTTAACCGGCATGCGGCACCTGTTCCAACGGGGCAAAGCCGGAACGCTAAAGGCCACCTACCACTTCACCTTTACCGGCAACGAATCGGCACAGGCCACAGTGGTCATCCGCGACCGCACCCTGTCAGTAACGGACGGCCATCAGGGTAAGGCCCAACTCAAAATGACCGCGGATGCCCACGCATGGCTGGGCTTTCTGGCGGGCGACCGGGGACTGGCCGGGGCCATCCTTACCCGCAAGGTGCGGCTAACGGGCAATCCCAAATGGCTGCTGGCGTTTGCCCGCTGTTTTCCGTCGTTAAAACGGTAACAATCACCCGTACACCGGGCTGCTACGGATCATCCCTATGGCCCTCCCCCAACTGCAACACCCAGCCGTAGATCACCGGCAGTACCAGCAGGCACAGGGCGGTGGTGGTGACCATGCCGCCGATCATCGGTGCGGCGATACGCTGCATCACATCCGAGCCGGTACCGCCTCCCCACATGATCGGCAACAGTCCGGCGATGATGGCAGTCGCGGTCATGGCAATGGGGCGCACCCGCTGGGCGGTGCCATCAAAAGCGGCGCGACGCAATTCGGTTGCCGTAAGCGGTCGTTGCAAGTGCGCCCGCTGGCGGGCCACCTCCTGATCGATAAAGGTCAGGACCAGTACACCGATCTCTACCGCCACCCCCGCCAGCGCAATGAAACCCACTGCCACTGCCACCGACAGGTTGAACCCCAGCCACCAGACCAGCCACACCCCGCCCACCAGGGCAAACGGCACCGACAGCATCACCA
>JALWRU010000166.1 GCA_026994095.1 Nitrospira sp.
GATTGCCGCCGACAAACACATGGTCTTTCCAGCTGGATAAAATCTGTCCCGCCCAGGTGACGACGGTACTTTTACCGTTGGTACCGGTCACCGCCAGTATGGGTGCCGACAGAAAGCGGCTGGCCAGCTCTACCTCGGCGATCACCGGGATGCCCTGCGCCAGGGCGGCGACCAAGGTGGGGTGTTCACGGGGCACACCGGGGGACTGCACGATCAGGTCCGTTTCGGCCAGCGCGGCGTCATCCAGCTGCGGCAGCAGGGTCACGCCGTCTGCCAGATCCGCTTGCAGCGATTCGGCGCGGTTGTCGATGGCGGTGACCGTGGCCCCTTCGCGGGCCAGTAGACGGGTGGCGGACCGGCCACTGCCACCCCAACCGAACACCACCACCTTGCGACCCGCAAAATCGGTCATGGGCGGGGCCGGAGCAGGGCTTGTCCCGGCTACGGGTGCGGAGGCCTCTGCCGTAACCGGGGCGGCGGGAGTGGTCTCGGGCGGCTGTTGTTTCTTTTTGAAAAACGGCAGCATGATCAGCGCAATTTGAGGGTACTTAAGGCCAGCAGTGCCAACACGATGGAGATGATCCAGAAGCGCACAATGATCTTCGGCTCCTGCCACCCTTTCAGCTCAAAGTGGTGGTGGATGGGGGCCATCAGGAAGATCCGTTTGCCGGTGGCTTTGAAATAGCCCACCTGCCAGATCACACTGACGGTCTCCATCACAAAGATGCCGCCCACCAGCACCAGCAACAGTTCATGTTTGGAGGTCACCGCGATGGCCCCCAGCGCAGCGCCCAGTGGCAGGGACCCCACGTCACCCATAAACACCGAGGCCGGGTAGGTGTTAAACCATAAAAAGCCCATGGCGGCCCCCACCATCGCCCCGCAGATAATGGCCAGTTCGCCACTGCCGGGAATGTGGGGGATCTGTAGGTAGGCCGAGAATTTGGAGTGGCCCGACAGGTAGACGATGATGAGGTAGGTGCCAGCGGCGATCATCACCGGGCCGATGGCCAGCCCGTCCAGCCCGTCGGTCAGGTTGACTGCGTTGCTGGCCCCGACAATCACCAAGATAGCGAAAGGGATGAACAGCCAGCCCATCTCGATGGTGGTGCCTTTTAAGAACGGCACCGCCAGCGCGGTATCAAAATCGACCCCGAAATAGAGGTAGGCGGCTACGGCTCCGGCCACCAGCGACTGCATCAAAAACTTGTGGCGCGCCGACAGCCCCTTGGGGTCTTTTTTAACGACCTTGAGATAATCGTCCCAGAACCCAATGGCCCCGAACCCCAGCACGGTGACCAGTACCACCCACACATAGGGGTTGGTCAGATCGGCCCACAGCAGGGTCGGTACCACGATGGCAAATACGATCAGCACCCCGCCCATGGTGGGGGTCCCTTTTTTAACGTAGTGGCGCTCCGGCCCGTCGTCTCGCACCACCTGCCCGATCTGATAACGGGACAGGGTGCGGATCAACCACGGCCCGAGGGCAAAGGCCAGCACCATAGCGGTCAGCACCGCATAGATGGTGCGAAAGGTGATGTACCGGAACACGTTGAAAATGGGGTAATCCACGTGCAACGGATAGAGCAGGTGGTACAGCATCAGGCAGTCGCCTCCGGCCCGCTGTCAGGCGATTGCATCTGTGCCACCAGTCGTTCCATGGTCAGCCCTCGTGAGCCTTTGATCAAGACCGTATCGCCTTCGTTCAGGTCGGTCAGCATGGCGGTGGCATCGAGCGCGTCGGCCACTTGATAGATCTCGGCGCTGCCCATGCGCGCCCCGTCGGCCAACTCGGCGGCAAATTCACCTACGCAGATGAGCCGGTCCAGCCCGGCATCCGCCAACTGTACCCCCAGCCGATGGTGCCAGCGTCCCGCGTCGTCACCCAACTCCAGCATATCGCCCAGCACCGCCATGCGTCGGCCCGATACCGGTAATTTAGACAGTGCGGTGACTGCCGCTACCATGGCATCCGGGTTGGCGTTGTAGGTGTCGTCGATCAACACCGCGCCGCTGGCAAGTTGCACCCGCTGACCCCGCGTGGCCGCCGGGGTATAACGGGACAGGCCGTCGGCGATGGCATCAATAGAGGCCCCCAGCCCGTAGGCCAGGGCCGCCGCTGCGGCGGCATTGTGAAGCTGATAGGGGGCGTGGTCTGCCAGGGTCAGCCGCCGGACCTGACCGGTGATGCCAAGCTCGACGGTGTGGTCGGTCTGAACCGTCACGGTCACATCCGCACGGGCGGCCCTGCGGGTGCTGTAGGTAATGGCACGGGGTGGCTGATAGTCCTCGACCAGCGCGACGATGCGCGGGTCGTCCAGATTGATCACCGCCGTGGCCGGGCTGCTGCCCTGATCGATCAGCCGGGCGAACAGGCGGCCTTTGGCTGCCGCCACGCCGGCCTCGTTGCCAAGGCCCTGTAGATGGGCCGCGCCGATGCAGGTAATCAGGCCGATGTTGGGGGCGGCAATGTCACACAGCAGGTCCATTTCGCCCGCATGGTTGATGCCCATCTCCACCACGCACCGCTGATGGGGCTGGCGCAGGCCCAGCAGGGTCAGCGGCAGGCCGATCTGGTTGTTGAAATTACCGGCGGTAAAATGCGAACTCCCTTCCGGCATGTCTGCGGAGATCAGTGCCTGCCGGGTCATCTCCTTGGTGGTGGTCTTGCCACAACTGCCGGTGATGGCCGCCACCGGAATGGGGTATTGATCCCGATAGCCTCGTGCGAGCATCCCCAGCGCCTGCTCGGTATCGCCCACCAGAATGACGGTCAACTCCTCCGGCAGGCCGTGGGTGGCATCTCGATCCGATACCAGAATGGCCGATACCCCGGCGCTGGCCACCTGATCCAGGTAGTGATGGGCGTCGTGGTTGGGGCCGATGAGGGCCACAAACAGGTCGCCGTTACCGGCCTTTCTGGAGTCGATCGACACCTCCGCATGGTCTGCAATGACCCGGTCACCGCTGCCAGCGATCACGGTGCCTCGACACCACCCGGCGGCTTCATGCACGGTAAACATCAGAGCCGCTCCCGAATCAGTTCGGCGGCCACCTTGCGGTCGTCAAAAGGGATGCGCTCATTGCCGATGACCTGCACGGTTTCATGGCCCTTACCGGCAATGACCAGGACATCGCCTGCACTGGCGGCGTCGATGGCCATGCGGATGGCGTCGCGCCGATCCACAACGATGTCGTAGGGGGTATCGCCCGCCTGCCGGACGCCTTCTGCCACCTGTTGGCTGATGGTCTGGGCCGACTCTGAACGGGGGTTGTCGGCGGTGATGATCACCCGGTCCGCCGCCGCTGCAGCCACCCCCATGGGAGCCCGTTTAGAAGCGTCTCGATCGCCGCCGCAGCCCATCACTACAATGACCTGTCCGGGTGGATCTGGCGGGGTCGGTTGCAGCGCGGCACCGGCACCACTGAGTCGCGGGGTCGGTGTGCCACGCCGGGTCAAGTTGCGGACCGTCTCCAGCAGCCGTTCCAGCGCGTCCGGGGTGTGGGCGTAGTCCACCAATACGGCGTAGGGTTGGCCCAGTTCCAGCCGTTCCAGCCGTCCGGGAACCGCCCGTGCGGCGGCGATGCCCCGGCGGATATCACTGGGAGAAAGCTCCAGCGCCACACCGGTGGCCACTGCGGCCAGCAGGTTGTAGACGTTAAAGTCACCCACCAGCGGTGACTCCAGTGCGATGGTACCCACCGAGGTCACCACCGAAAAACGGATGCCGTCCCGGTTGACCACCAGATCCAACGGTCGAATCAACGGTCGGGGGGTGGTGGCGTGAATGCCAAAGGTAATGGGGTGGGGGACCCGTTCCATCAGTTTCTGGCCCCAGGGGTCGTCGGCATTGATGACCGCGCAGCCCGACTCCAGCCCGTCAAACAGTCGTGCCTTGGCCTCGAAGTAGGCCTCCATGGTGTGATGAAAATCCAGATGGTCGCGGGTCAGGTTGGTGAACACCCCGATATCGAAATGGCTGCCGCGCAAGCGTTCCAGCGCCAGTGCGTGGGACGATACCTCCATCACCCCGGCGCTGGCCCCTTCTCTGAGTGCATTGGCATACAGCCGTTGCAACTCCGGCGCTTCCGGGGTGGTGCGGTGGGCAACCGAGTCACCGGTGGCAACCTGGCGACCGTCCAGCCGAGTCTCCACAGTGCCGATCAACAGCGGCACATGACCCGCTGCCATGAGGATCGACTCTACCTGATAGGCGGTGGTAGTCTTGCCGTTGGTGCCGGTGATGCCCACCAGCGTCAATACGTCGCTGGGATCGTCGTGAAGGCGTTGCGCCAGATCGGCCAGCGCCACGCGGGTATCGGGCACCACCAGGGTGGGCAGCGGTGCGTCCTCCACCGGGTGCTCAACCACCGCCAACGCCGCGCCCCGGTCGGCGGCGTCCTGCAAAAAGTGGTGGCCATCCGTGGCCAGTCCGGTAATGGCGACGAACACACCACCGGGGGTGACCCGGCGTGAATCGTAAGCCACTTCGGTCACCGGCAGATCCGTTGCCAGTGAAAGGGGGTCGCATTCGAGCGAGCTTAATAGGTCTCCCAGGGTCATAGGATCGGTTGATCTCCCTGAGAAGGGGGTGGGGTGGTGTGTGCATCTGCCGTCAGCACGACCGTGCGGTGGGTACGGGGCTGTACATCCAGATAGGGCAGCACGCGCTCGGAGATGGCCCTGAAGACCGGTGCCGCCACACTGCCGCCGTAATACTTGCGGCCCTGAGGCTCGTCCAGCACCACCAGCATCACCAGCGCCGGGTTGTCGGCGGGTACCATCCCCAAAAACGAAGCGACGTACTTGCCCTTGGCGTATCCACGGCGGGTTGTTGAGGCCTTCTGGGCGGTGCCGGTTTTACCGGCCACGTCGAATCCGGGCACGGCCCCCTTGGGCGCGGTGCCGCCTTTTTCGGTGACCGCCACCAGCGCCTGTCGCAGGCGGGCGGCCACATCTTCAGACAGCACCCGGCGGATGCGTTGCGGCTCGGTGTAGATAGTCTCATCACCCTGCCGGATCCAACGCACCACATACGGCTTCATAAGCCAGCCCCCGTTGGCGACGGCAGAGGCGGCCCGAACGATCTGTAGCGGTGTTACCGCCAACTCCTGCCCGATGGCGATGGAGGCCAGGGAGCGGGCGGACCACTTGTCCGGTTGGGGCAGGATGCCAGACGACTCACCGGGCATATCCAGCCCGGTAGGCTGGCCAAAACCAAAACGGGTCAAGCCGTTGTGAAGCTTCTCTTTGCCCAGTCGCATGGCCACCTTGGCAGTACCGATGTTGCTGGACTTGGACAGCACCTGTGCGAAGGTCAACTGCTCATGCGGGTGGCTGTCGTGCATGGCCCCGCCGCGCATGGGCATGCGACCTTTTTCGCAATAAATCGACTCATCCAGCGTCACCACACCGCTCTCCAGCGCCAACCCGGCCACAAACACTTTCATGGTCGATCCCGGCTCAAACGGATCAGAGATTACCCGGTTGCGAAAGCGGTCGGCGCGGTATTTCTTGATGCGGTTGGGGTCGAAATCGGGCCGCACCGCCATGGCCAGAATCTCACCGGTATGGGGCTGCATCACCACCACTGTACCGGTCAGCGCACCGGTCTCTTTCATGGCCAGATCGAGCTGCTGCTCCACGTGGTATTGAATCACCTCATCGATGGTGAGCTGAATGTCAGCACCGTGGTCCGGGCGGACATAGCGGGAGCCGATCGGCATGACCGAGCGCCCCAGTGCGTCGCGCTCCACCACAAAGCGAATTTCGCTGCCCTTGAGTTGATTGTCGTAGGCCCGTTCAATGCCCGACAGGCCCTGATTGTCCATCCCCGAGAAGCCCAGAATGTGCCCCATCAGGTTGCCCTTGGGGTAAAAACGGCGGCTTTCCGGTATGCGGTAGACCCCTTTAAGATTGAGGTCCATCACCTGGTTGGCCAGGGTCGGGTCGCCTTTTCGGTAGATCCAGCTAAAGTGGCGTCCACCGGACTTGATGCGTTTCATCACTTGCGAGCGCGACATGGGCAGCACCTGCGCCAGCGCCCGTGCGGTTTGCTTGGCTGACCCCAATGAGGTGGGGTCCACACTGATGGACGGCACGTCCATGTTTTTGGCCAGAATCACACCGTTGCGATCGGTGATGGTGCCGCGCTCTCCCGGCAGCCGTTTGGTCTTGTGATGCTGGTGATCGGCACGGGCAGACAGGGCCGGTGCCTCCACCACCTGCAACCGCACCAGTTGAATACAGATGGCGGCAAATGCACTGATGAGTGCCACCCCAACGATGGCCACGCGGGTGCGGAGCGGGCCACTGTCACCGCTGGTGCGGGGCTGTCCTGCGCGAGGAGGGGCAGTACGGCGTGATCGTTTCACCTTCAGTCGCCGCTACGGCAAGGAACGGGAGGCCAGCATCACCGGGGCTGCGGCCTCGTCTGGCTGGCTCGGCGGGAAGACCACACGCACCAGTTGTGCTGGTCGGGGTGGTTCCATTCCCAGTTGCTCGCGGGCGATGCGCTCGATGCGCGGCAGGGCAGACAGGCTGGCCACTTCCAGCAACAGTTCAGCCCGGTGGTGGGAGAGTTTGCCCAGCGCAGTGCGCTGGGCCTCCACCTGATAACCGAGGGAGACCATGTGGGCGTGTTGCCACAGGTAACTCAACGTCGCCACCACCACTATCAGGAACACGGCGGCCACCCGACCGATAGAGGCCAGGTCCCCGTAGTGAGTGGAACGACTCGTCATCGGAACCCCTTGCAACACGAACCCAGGTAGGAATAGATGGGGTGGGTCGGTCGATATAAGGCGGGATTTGCAAGGCGGGATCGATACGCGAGACGGCTACCACGATGGGCGACCGCTCGAAGACAGTCCGGCTGCAAGGGGTTCTGATTCTCCTTCAACAGATTCAACAGTTG
>JALWRU010000167.1 GCA_026994095.1 Nitrospira sp.
CCTAGCCGTGTTTGGTGACCCACAAAAAAAGGGCGGGGATCGCTCCCCGCCCTCAATGGCGTACCTGGCAATACACCCGGCGGCATACCACCGGGTGGCTCTGTCGCCAGGATCAGGCCGCTTTTTTGAGCCCGTCGGCGAAGCGAGGGGTGGTCGCACCCTGGCCCTGCATGTACGGCGGCGCATCGGTCAGCGCGCCTTTGACTCCCATCGCAATACCTGCAACCACCAAACCCAGCACACTCGAAACGGCGAGAATTCCTGCAATACTCATTGGATCAATCTCCTGCAATATGGCACCAGCCCCCTCAAACGCCCCATGCGGAGGACGGCCTGTGCCTGACCCCAACAATAGCGCTGGATGGTCAGCGCCGTTATGACTGGCGCGGGAGCACAGGTGTGATCATTACTGGAAGCCCGGAGAGATTACAGTCATCCTTTTAGCATGACAAATGTCATATACCGCTATCGGTCTGGAAGACGCCTAGTCGATGCCCATGCCGCGCATGCGGGCAACCTGATAGACATCCTTGTCACCCCGCCCGGACAGGTTGCAGATCAAGAGGCTGTTTTTGCCCATTTTGGGAGCCTGCTTCACCACTTGAGCGACCGCGTGGGACGACTCCAGCGCCGGGATAATACCCTCGGTGCGGGACAGCAGATCAAAGGCCTCCATGGCCTCGTCGTCCTTGATGCTCACATAGCGCGCCCGGCCAATGTCCCGCAGATGGGCGTGTTCCGGGCCGACGGCGGCATAATCCAGCCCTGCCGAGACCGAGTGGGTCAGGTTGATTTGACCGTTCTGATCCTGCAACAGGTAGGTACGGGTACCCTGTAACACCCCCACTTCACCCCCAGAGAATCGGGCCGCATGCTGGCCGGTCTCGACCCCGTGACCCGCCGCCTCCACCCCCATCATCGACACGGTCGGGTCGCCTAAAAACGGGTGGAACAGGCCGATGGCATTGCTACCACCGCCGACACAGGCAATGAGCAGGTCCGGCAACCGGTCTTCGGCTTTTAAAATCTGCTTGCGGGCCTCTTTGCCGATGACCGACTGGAAGTCGCGCACAATCATCGGGAAGGGGTGACATCCCAATACCGAACCCAGCACATAGTGGGTATCACCCACACTGGCGCACCAGTCGCGCATGGCCTCACTGATGGCGTCCTTCAAGGTACAGCTACCGGTGCCGACCCCGTGCACCGTGGCCCCCAATAGCTGCATACGATAGACGTTGAGCGCCTGTCGCTGCATGTCTTCGGTGCCCATGTAGACTTCGCATTTAAGGCCCATCATGGCCGCCACGGTGGCGGTGGCCACGCCGTGCTGGCCTGCCCCGGTCTCAGCGATCACCCGTTTTTTGCCCATATGCTTGGCGAGCAACACCTGCCCGACGGTGTTGTTGATCTTGTGGGCACCGGTGTGGGCCAGGTCTTCACGCTTTAAATAGATGCGCGCACCGCCCAGCTTTTCGGTCAACTGACGGGCGAAATAGAGCGGCGTTTCCCGGCCTACATACTGCTTGAGCAGATCGGCCAGTTCGGCCTTGAATGTACGGTCCTTGCGGGCCGCTTTATAGGCCGCTGTCAGCTCTTCATGGGCGGCCATCAACACTTCAGGTGAATAGACCCCGCCAAATTCGCCGTAATGGCCCTGGCGATCCGGCTGCATATAACGCTTTTTCTGAATCATCCGGCACCCTTGGCATTTTCGATAAAAGTCTTCAGTTTAACAGGGTCCTTGTCGCCCGGTGCGGCCTCCACCCCGGAGCTGACATCGACCCCGTAAGGTTTGACCTGCGCTACCGCTGCGGTCACATTCTCTGGTGTTAATCCACCCGCTAAAATCACCGGAACGTCCTCCACCCACTGGCTCAAGGACCAATCGAAGGACCTTCCGGTACCACCGTAGGCGTGGTCGGAGTAGGCATCCAGCAGAAACGCACGGGGCTGGTACAGGTTTAAGCCGGTGACACTCTCCGCCCCTTTGACCCGCACCGCCTTGATGACATAGGGCGACAGGGCCGATACCATCTCCGGGCTCTCGTCGCCGTGCAACTGCACCAGATCGACCCCCGACTCCCGCCGGATCTCCTGCACCCGGTCGATGGTCTCGTTCACAAACAGGCCCACGGTCACCACAAACGGCGGCAGGCTCTTGATAATTTTGCGGGCCATCACCACCGACACCTTGCGCGGGCTTTTGTCGTAAAACACAAACCCCAGCGCATCAGCGCCATATCCCACTGCCCGGTGGGCATCCCGCAGATTGGTGATGCCGCAGATCTTGACCCGAACCGTCACGGGGCCACCAACGCGGTCAGCGCCTCACCCACGTGGGGTTGCCGCATGAGCGACTCCCCTACCAGAATCGCATCCACCCCGGCAGCGTGCAGGGCCTGCACCTGCGCCGGTTCATGGATGCCCGACTCACTAATGCGGATGGTCTCTTTGGGGATGCCGTCCAGCAGTTGATAGGTGGTATCAAGCGAGGTTTCAAAGCGGTTCAAATCCCGGTTGTTGATGCCGATAATGGGTGCCCCCAGCGCCACCGCCCGGTCACGCTCTTCGGCGGTATGCACCTCCAGCAGCACCGCCAACCCCAGTTCGTTGGCCGTGGCCATCAGCCCGGTGATTTGCCGGTCGTCCAGAATCGCCGCAATCAATAGAATGGCGTCGGCCCCGGCTCGGCGGGCCTCATAAATCTGGTAGTCGTCGATGGTGAAGTCTTTGCGCAACAACGGTGTATCCACCGCCTTACGGACCGCCTCCAGATAGGCCAAATCCCCCTGAAAATAGTCCCGATCGGTCAATACCGAGATGGCCGCTGCGCCAGCATTGCTGTAGTCGGTGGCCAGCCGCACCGGGTCGAAATCGGCCCGAATCACCCCCTTGGACGGTGACGCCTTTTTTACCTCCGCGATGACCCGGATGCCGGGCTGCCGCAACGACGCGGCAAAGGGCCGACAGGGGGGCAACCCGGCCAGCGAATCGACCCAGTCAGACAAGGGCCGGTCCGCTTTATCTCGCACCAGCTCCTGCCGTTTGGTGGCGACAATCTTGTCGAGAATGGTGCTCACGCCTGGCTCATCTGTACCAGTTGCGCCAGTTTGTCTGCCGCCGCACCGCTATCGATCACCGCCCCGGCAGCCTGTACCCCCTCCTTGAGGGTTGCCACCTTGCCGGTGGCCACAAACATGGGCGCGGCGTTGGCCAGCACAATGTCCCGCTGAGGGCCAGGCGCACCGGCAAGCACCGCACGGGTGATCGCGGCGTTCTCTTCCGCGTCACCACCCACCAGATCGGCAGCGGTGGCAGTAACAAGGCCCAACTCATCCGGCGTGATGTGGTACCCCTCCACCACCCCGGCCTTGCCCTCGGCGATACGGGTGGGACCGGTGGTGGTGATCTCGTCGAGGCCGTCGCTGCCGTGCACCACAAAGCAGTGTTGGGTGCCCAGTTGCAGCAGCACCGCCGCCAGTACGTCGGTCAAGGCCGGGTCGTACACCCCCAGCACCTGATAATTGGCTCCGGCCGGGTTGGTGAGCGGACCCAATACATTAAACAGGGTGCGAATCCCCACCTCGCGGCGAGGGCCGATGGCGTGTTTCATGGCCCCGTGCAGACGTGGCGCAAACAGAAAGCCGATACCGATCTCGTTGACGCAGCGGGAGACCACCTCGGTGTCCGCATCCACGTTCACCCCCAAACTTTTAAGTACGTCGGCAGAACCGGCCTTGCTGCTCACTGCGCGGTTGCCGTGTTTGGCCACGGTGATGCCGCCGCCCGCCACCACAAAGGCCACGGTGGTGGAGATATTAAAGGTATTGGCCCCATCGCCACCAGTACCGCAGGTATCCACCACCAGCGGATCGTCCACACCGATAGGGGTCGCCATCTGGCGCATGACACGGGCGCTGCCGACGATCCCCCCGGCGGATCCCCCCGTGCTCCGAAGCGCAGACAGGTAGGCGCCGATCTGGGCCGGGGTGGCCTCGCCGGTCATGATCTGGTCCATAACCCCGGCGGCCTGTTCAGTCGTCAGGTCGTCGCCTTGCACCAGTTGGGCGATGGCGGCGCGAATCATGCCACTACCCCCTGTTCGGCCTTCAAAAAATTCTGTAGCAGGTCGTGACCCACACGGGTGAGGATCGACTCCGGGTGAAATTGCACCCCTTCCACCGCATGGTGTTTATGGCGCACGCCCATCAGCTCGCCCTCTTCAGTCCAGGCGGTAGCGATCAGTTCATCGGGAAGGTCATCCTGATCGACAATCAGGGAGTGATAACGGGTGGCCTCAAAGGGGTTCGGTAACCCGGCAAACACACCCTTGTTATCGTGGCGAATCATGCTGGTTTTGCCGTGCATCAATCGCTCGGCGCGAATTACCTTACCGCCGTACACCTCGCCGATGGACTGGTGCCCGAGGCAGACCCCCAGAATGGGCAGCCGCCCGGCAAACGCGGTAATCACTTCTTTCGATACCCCGGCCTGAGACGGATCGCAGGGGCCGGGGGAGATGACGATGCGCTCCGGCGACAGGGCCTCGATCTCGTCCACGGTGACCCGGTCGTTGCGGAATACCCGCACGTCGGCACCCAACTCACCCAGATATTGCACCAGGTTGTAGGTGAAGGAGTCGTAGTTGTCGATCATGACAATCATGAGGGTTCCTTGAGAAGGTCCGCAGGGCGGGGAAGCGGGCCATTATACGGCAGGGTACAAGGAAATCACATAGCAACAAGAAGCGCCGCAGGCAATTCAGGTCTGCGGGGATCGCTCCGCCCACGGTCGGCACAAACAGTACCGCCCGCAGCGCGGCTGTATTAATAAAAATCCCTCCGGGGGGCGGGGCGACGGCCCCCGCTAGCCGTGAATAGAGCGCCTTTGGCGCTGTTTATTTAGTTGCTCCCCCTGTCATGCTCCCCTATGGTTTCATCCCATGTCCCACACCCCCATCAACTGGTGCTCCACCGACGTCGCCCTGCTCGATATGGACGGCGTACTGCTCGATCTGGCCTTCGACGACCACTTCTGGCGGCACGCCCTGCCCGACCGCTACGCCCGCGTACACGGGCTGGACGAAACCACCACCCGCGCCCGCTTCGCTGATTGGTACGCCCAACACCACGGCACCATCCAGTGGTACGACCTGCACTTCTGGAGCCGTCAGGTCGGCTTCGATGTGCCCCATTTAAAGATCCACGAGCGGCACCACATTCAGGTGCTGCCCGGTACCGTGCGCTTTTTGCAGCACCTCAAACAACACCGCTGCAAACGCATCCTGCTCACCAACTGCCACCCCACCGCCATGCGTCTCAAATTGGCGGTGACCGGCATCGGCCGCCATCTGGATCAGATTGTGTCAGCTTTTCATCTAGACGATATTAAAGAGAGCCCCAGCTTCTGGCCCAAACTGGAGGCCCACTTAAAGTACCCGCCAGACCGGACCGTGCTGATTGAGGACTCTGCCGCCAATCTGGATGCGGCAGCAGAGGCCGGGTTTGCCCACCTGCTGCACATGTCACGGCCCAACAGTAAAAAGGCCGCCCAACCCCACCCGGACTACCGCTCCGAGCCGTCACTCACGGCGTTGCTTGATGAGGCCCGCCAATCCCCTCACAACGGCACAGGGTGCGAATGTACCGCACCAACTCCCACCGCTCCTCCTCACTGAGGCGGTTGCCCCAGGGCGGCATCAACGACGACAGGTTGTTGGCCGGCCCGCCAAAAGTCAGGGTGCGGAAGATCTGCCGGTCGGTAAACTTGGCCATATAGTCGCCATCGGTCAGATCGGCGGGCAGCACCTCGAACTGTTTGCTCGCGTTGGGGCCGGTGGCATCACCCTGTTCACCATGACACTGGGCACACAGAAAAAAGAAATTCTGCAAGACCCGTTCTTTGGGTAAAGATGGCGCAGGCGCTATGGCCACCGGCTCCGCAGCCAGCACAGGCGTCGTCCACAGCATCAACACCACAATCCACAACCACCGTACGCTCACTGACTGGCCCCCATTGCAGCGATGTAACGGGTCAACAGGCGCATCTGGTCCAGCCCGTAATCGGTGTAGGTGTCACCCCGGTAGATCGGCATACGCGGGATCGGTGTGTAGCGCTTCGGATCCATCAAAAAGGCCAATACCCAATCCGGATTGAGGCGACGGCTGGCGTCGGTCAAACGGGGCGCGCTTTGGCCGCCTACCGCCACACCGTAGCGGGTCAAGGTGCGATGACAGGCAAAGCACTGCTGCTGTTTGCCAAACAGGATACGCCCGCGAATCCGGTCCATGCGCGAGGTGGGTGTCGACAGATCCATCAGACCGACCGGCATCTGTTCATCGGTGAGTGACATCAACGCATTGACGACTTGTGGCAACGACTGCCCGGTCACCTGCGGGTGGGTAAAGGGGGCGGCGATGGGTCGTAGCGAATCAAAGCGAATACCGCTGATCGCAGTGGGGGCAGCCAGCCACTGGGTGAGCCAGTCGCGCTGGAGTTTGCTGCCTGCATACCACAGGTTGGGGCCTTTTTCGGCGATACGATCCGCCAACGAGTAGTCGGCGGCAGGCCGGGTCACGGCGTGGCAGCCGGTACAACCGTGTGCCGCCAGCACACTGCCACTGGTTGCCGCAGAGGCAAACGGCAGCGGCACTACCAATATCAAAAGAATCAAGAGCCAACGCACACGCATAGGCGCTTATTTTACCATGTTGAAGGGCACATTCTGCCGTAATCGGCGGGGAAAGATCGGGTCGGCACGCTTAACCGTCGCCGGGCGAATCGCCAGTCAACTCCTCCGGGGCGGCATTCAGATGCAGATACGGCACCTGTGCCCACAACTCGGTCCAGGAGTCGGTATTGGCCTTCAATCGTTGGTGAGGGGCC
>JALWRU010000168.1 GCA_026994095.1 Nitrospira sp.
CTGGCCAGCCGCTTTCTGTCGGCACCCATACTGGCGGTGACCGGTACCAACGGTAAAAGTACCGTCGTCACCTGGGCGGGACAGATTTTATCCAGCTGGAAAGACCATGTGTTTGTCGGCGGCAATCTGGGCACACCGTTGAGCGAAGCGGTGCTGTCCGATACCCCCTGGGACCTGCTGGTGGTCGAGCTATCCAGCTTTCAACTGGAGGGGCTGACCTCGCTGGCACCGCAGATCGGCGTGCTGCTCAATGCCAGCCCGGACCATCTGGACCGCTACAGCAAGGTGGGTGATTACTACAAAGCCAAGTTTCAGCTGTTTGCCCACATGAGCACCGGCTACGCCCTGTTAAACGCCGCCGATGAAACCACCCCGCTGGTGCTGGAGCACTACCTGCACGGGGCCGTGCCGTTGACCTTTAACCGTCCTGCGGACGGCAGCGACGGGGTACGGATGGAGGAGGGCATCCTGACCGTCACTACCGGCGGCAATACCCACCCCATCGTTCCGGTGGCCGAGTTGGGTATCCACGGTGCCCATAACATTGAGAACGCTCAGGCCACCGCTGCCATCTGCTTGCTGGCGGGCTGCCCGCTGCCGGTCGTGGCCGAGGGACTGCGCAATTTTAGCGGCCTTCCCCACCGTATGCAGACCGTCGGCAAGGTCAACGGTGTGACCTATATTGACGACTCCAAGGCCACCAATCCGGGCGCGGTGGTCAAAGCCGTTGAAGGGATCGACGGACCATTGACCCTGTTGCTCGGTGGACGCGACAAGGGGGGCGATCTGTTTACCCTGCGCGAGCCGGTCTTTTTAAAGGCCGAACGGGTGGTGGTATTTGGTGAATCCGCCGGACGCTTTCGCATGGTTTTGCAGGGCCATCCACAGGTAATTGAGGCGGAAACCTTGGCCGAGGCAGTGACCGTAGCCCACACCCATGCGGAGCCGGGGGAGACCGTACTGCTGTCACCCGCCTGCGCCAGCTTTGATGAGTTCAGCGGGTTTGCCGCGCGCGGACTGGCCTTCGCCAAAGCGGTGGAGGCGCTCACATGAACGCGCTCACCCACCGGCTGCGCCTGGATCCGTGGATCCCGCTGCTGACCTTGATGTTGGTCGCGGTAGGACTGGTGATGATCTACTCCGCCAGCGGACCACGGGCGCAGGCCACCTACGACAGCACCTGGCACTTTGCCCTCCGACAGGGGGTCTGGGTGGGGCTGGGCATGATGTTTCTGTTGCTGGGCACTGCTGTCAACTATCACCACTGGCAACGGCTGGCACCGGTGCTGTTGGTGCTGTCGGCGATACTGCTGGCCATCACGCTGGTGCCGGGTATCGGCCTGAGTGTCAACGGCGCACGGCGCTGGCTGGGGCTGGGCGGCTTCACCATTCAGCCGTCGGAACTGGCCAAGTTTGCCTGTGCGGTCTACATCTCCAGCTACCTGTCCCGCTATGGCCATCTGGTCGCAGCGGGCGTGAGCGGCGCGATCTTCCGCCCGCTGTTGCTGATTGGCGGGGTACTGGGGTTGATTCTGGTGGAGCCGGATCTGGGCAACGCGGTGGCCATCTGCGCGGTGGTGGGCAGCCTGCTGTTCGTCTCCGGTCTGCCCTGGCTCTATATCGGCGGGCTGTCCGGGCTGGGGGCTGCGGCGCTGGCCGG
>JALWRU010000169.1 GCA_026994095.1 Nitrospira sp.
CTGGTTGAGGCGGCTGCCGATTTTGATGACAACATCATGGAGACCTTCCTTGAAGAGGGGGCTGATGCGATCCCGGCTGACGCCATCATGGCGGCCATTCGCAAAGGCTGTCTAAGCCTCTCCATCGTGCCGTGCATCTGTGGTACTGCCTTTAAGAACAAAGGCGTGCAGAACCTGCTGGACGCGGTCATTGACTATCTGCCGTCGCCGGAAGACATCACCGAAGTGGTCGGTGTGGACCCGGATGACGACGACAAGGAGATCACGCGGGCATTCTCCGACGATGCGCCATTCTCGGCCTTGGCCTTTAAGGTGGCGACCGACCCCTATGTGGGTCAGATCACCTTTGTGCGGGTCTATTCCGGGGTGCTGCCGTCGGGCTCCTACGTGATGAACACCACCAAGGGCAAGCGTGAGCGTATTGGTCGTCTGTTGCAGATGCATGCCAACAAGCGTGAAGAGCTGACCGAGGTGCGGGCCGGCGATATCGCCGCCGTGGTGGGCCTGAAAGACACCGTTACCGGTGACACCCTGAGTGATGCGGATCACCCGGTGGTGCTGGAGCGGATGGTCTTCCCGGAGCCGGTGATTTCAGTGGCCATTGAGCCCAAGACCAAAGACGATCATCAGAAGATGGGTGTGGCGCTGGCCAAGCTGCTGCAGGAGGACCCCTCCATGCGGGTGCAGACCGATGAGGAGACCGGTGAGGTCATCCTGTCCGGTATGGGCGAGCTGCATCTGGAGATTCTGGTGGACCGCATGAAACGCGAGTTCAAGGTGGAAGCCAATGTGGGCAAGCCTCAGGTGGCCTACCGGGAGACCATCACCCGCGAGGTGGAGGTCGAGGGCAAGTTTGTGCGTCAGTCCGGTGGTCGCGGTCAGTACGGCCATGTGCGGCTGCGCCTCAGCCCGCAAGAGCCGGGCGAGGGTTTCGAGTTCGTCAACGGCGTGGTCGGTGGTGTGGTGCCGCGGGAGTACATCCCGGCGGTCGAAAAAGGCATCGTCGAAGCCATGGATAACGGCGTGTTGGCCGGCTATCCGGTGGTCGACATGAAAGCCGAGCTGTACGACGGTTCGTACCATGATGTGGACTCCTCGGAGATGGCCTTCAAGGTGGCCGGTTCCATGGCATTTAAAGAGGGCTCCGCCAAGGCCGGTCCGCAGCTGTTGGAGCCGATCATGTCCAACGAGGTGCTGGTTCCCGAAGAGTACATGGGCGATGTGATTGGCGACCTGAACTCCCGTCGTGGGCGGGTGCTGGGCATGGAGGCGCGCGCCGGTGCCCAGGTAGTCAGTTCGCTGGTGCCGCTGGCCGAGATGTTCGGTTATGCCACCCGCTTGCGGTCCATGTCCCAGGGTCGGGCCACCTTCACCATGCTGTTTTCGCATTATGAAGCGGTTCCCAAGAGTGTTTCGGAAGAAATTGTCGCCCGGGTAAAGGGCACGTAATACGCGGCTTGCAGGTCGCAGGTCCGTCGTTAACGAGTTTTAGGTTAGGCCCGTTTGGTACGGGGAGAAGGAGAGAGTTGAGTCATGGCCAAGGAAACGTTTGATCGCAGCAAGCCACACGTAAACGTGGGCACGATTGGGCATGTTGATCACGGCAAGACGACGTTGACAGCGGCGATCACGACCGTGTTGGCAGTTGCGGGCGGTGCT
>JALWRU010000170.1 GCA_026994095.1 Nitrospira sp.
AGCACCGCCCGCAACTGCCAACACGGTCGTGATCGCCGCTGTCAACGTCGTCTTGCCGTGATCAACATGCCCAATCGTGCCCACGTTTACGTGTGGCTTGCTGCGATCAAACGTTTCCTTGGCCATGGCCGAAACCCTTCTCCAAAACCGCTGGTTCTACCCAGCGAAACCAAACCAATGACGGACGGCCCGCACCCGCAAACCGCCCACACAAACCCTGGAGCCCTTGACCGGATTTGAACCGGTGACCTCTTCCTTACCAAGGAAGTGCTCTACCGACTGAGCTACAAGGGCATACACCTTAACAATCACTGGAGCGGGAAACGGGGCTCGAACCCGCGACCCCCAGCTTGGAAGGCTGGTGCTCTAGCCAACTGAGCTATTCCCGCATACCGATCGATCCAAATGGTGGGGAGGGAAGGATTTGAACCTTCGAAGGCGTCGCCGACGGATTTACAGTCCGTTCCCATTGACCACTCGGGCACCTCCCCGGCATCTCGTTATGTCTTTCCCCGACTACCCCTTTCCGGATGGAGCCGGCGGAGGGATTCGAACCCACGACCTGCTGATTACAAATCAGCTGCTCTAGCCAACTGAGCTACGCCGGCGGGGGCCCTAAATCGAAAGACCGTGCATAATAGAGTCTGAATACAGGCTTGTCAACTGCTTCTCGCCAGTTTACGGCGCGATTTTTGCCTGAATTGTGCCGACCGGCCCGCAGGGTGCGTCGATCAGCCGGGGGCCTGGGCCAACACTTCCCGAACCTGGGTGCGGATCAGGGCCGAGTGAAGGATCTGATAGTCCGAAAAAAGCGCTGTAATTTCACTGTTTTGTACTACTGATCGCGACGCACTTCCGGCATCGAGTTGCCCTCGAGAAACCGCCCCGGTATCGTGCAAACGGTAACGCTGCACACGGTCACTAGGCAGAATATGGAACATGGCCGACAGCCACCCTTTGGGTGATAACCAGCGGCGCACACAGGTGAGCAGCCAGGCCCGATCCTCCGGGTTGAGCAGCTCAAACAGGTCCCACGCCAACACCATATCTACCGACTCCGGCAACAGGCGAATCTCGGCCAGTTGATCCCGCAGCACCTTGGAGGCATCGATACCGTCTGCCAACAGCGGTGTGATTGAATCGTACACGTGGACCCGCGCGCCAGCACCGGCGAGGGTTGCGATACTCACCCCGGACAATATACCAAGGTCCAGCACGGTCTGGCTTTCCCAGCGGTGCAACCGCTCAAGAATGCGTTTGCCTGAGGGGCTTTCGTAGGGAGCCACATCACCCGTTGCGGCGCTTATTTCCCCACGACTTGCAGCGGTCAGCATAAGGTCCTAAAAAAGAAGGACGGCCTGCGAGCACCACCAGGTCCGCGCAGGCCGCCACTCAGGCTGGTTAAGCGGCGCCGACAGCCGGCTTCTCTACATTGGCAGCGGCCGATTTGCTCGGCATGCTGGAGATTGTCGCAGTAGACGCCTTCTGCATCTCCACCGAGCCCTGGAAAAAAGCACCATCAGCAATGGTCAGGCGCGGGGCCTTGATGTTGCCCTTGAGGGACCCGCTGTCGGTGATCTCCACCAACTCGCTGGCACTCACATCACCCTCGACGTTGCCGGTAATGGTCACGGTCTGGGCAGACACATCGGCAGT
>JALWRU010000171.1 GCA_026994095.1 Nitrospira sp.
TTGCCCCACCCAGCGCACGGTGATGGCACCGCAGGACTGGCAGGTGAACTGGCTTTTGGGTGCGGCCATGGGGGTTAGTTGCTGTCCAACCCCGCCCGCAGGGAGGCCACATATGCAGCGGCATCTGCCACCAGATCGGCGCTGCTGCCGTCGCCATCGGCCATCTTTTGAATGCCCTGTTCAATCACCTTTACCAGCGCCGTGCCGACAATCACCCCGTCGGCGGTCTGCGCCAGCCGGTGGGCCTGTTCCGGGGTGCGAATGCCAAAACCGACTGCCACCGGCTTGTTGGTCTCTGCCTGAATGGCGGAGACACGGCGGCTGATATCACCCATGTCCGGTAGCGCTGCACCGGTAATGCCTGCCAGGGACACATAATAGATAAACCCGGTGGCTGCGCGGCTGACCTTGCGGATGCGGGCGGTGTCGCTGGTCGGTGCCAGCAAAAAGATGGTTGCAAGGCCGTGGCTGCGGGCCGCCTTCACGAGCGAATGGGCCTCTTCCGGCGGCAGGTCGGGGATAATCACCCCGTCGATCCCGGCGGCCACTGCGTCCCGTGCAAAGGCCTCATCGCCATACTGTACGACGGGGTTGTAATAACACATCAATACCAGCGCCACATCGGTCTGCTGTCGCACCCGCTTGACCAGGTCGATCACCTGCGTCAGCGAGGTGTTGTGAGTAAGTGCGCGGGTCGCAGCCTGTAAGATGGTCGGGCCGTCGGCGGTCGGATCGGAGAAGGGGATTCCCAGCTCAATGATATCGGCTCCGGCCTCTGCCAGCCGCAGGATCAGCGCCTCAGTGGTGGCCAGGTCCGGGTCGCCTGCCATGATGTAGGGAATCAGCACCTTGCGACCGGTATTGCGGGCCGCTTTAAAGGCCTGATCGATGCGGGTGGTCATGGTCGGCGCTCACGGGTAAGTCGAGGGTGGCAGTGGGCCGTCCGCTGCCGGACGTGGCCACTAGTCACACGGTTGGGACGCCGGTTGCCGGTCGCTGCAGGCGAATTCGGCAGTCTCCCCGGCGGCCCCGGGCATCAAAATTAGCGGGCGAATTATGCGCGGTAGTGACCCATTCGTCAACGGCGGCATCCGCGCACAAATCGACCGTATTGCAGGTGACCCTGCCGACCGGATTGTCACGTGCATGTGGTAGGCATGCAAAGGATAAAACTTTTCCTATATGTTGCTACCCAGTGGTGTACCCCCCCTTTCGAGGGAGCGGGTTAAAATTCATAAAATCAGCATGATAGGGATTGTTTTTGTTTGGCATCCTTTTTGGAGGTTATCCAGGTCAAAGGGATGTTCATTCCCCCGGTGTGTTTGTGTAGGTACGAGATGCCACGGCGGGAAACCAAACAAGGAACTATCGGCATGAGCCAACCAAACGAGCCATCTAAAAACGACCCCAGCTTGTCGGAGCTGTTTGCTGCATTTAAATCGGTCGTGGCGGACAATCCACACCTGCAGCAGATTATCCGCCGTCAGGAGGAGAAGAACCGCCAGGTGTTGCTCAACATGAGCTCGGTCCTCAGGATGGTCGAAAAGCAGGTGGCCAACCCGGATCAGCCGGAGGCTGAGGCCTACGCGCCTCGGGTGGTGTCTGGCTGGTTGGGTGCTCAGGCGGAGGCGCTGGAGCCCAATGCCCAACGAGCG
>JALWRU010000172.1 GCA_026994095.1 Nitrospira sp.
CTCTCACTTTACACCGCCACCCCCTCTACCACCAACGGCGACGGGGCAACTTTATCGGTCGTTCAGGCGACTCCTACCGATTGCGACGGGCGCGAACCGCGCGCAGCAGTTCCGGCCCCTCGTCCCCACCGATCAGCCGGTGTATCAGCAGATAGGTCAGCCCGGCCACCGACAGGGTCATCGTCATCCAAACCGTCTGCCCAAACAGACCGTCTTCCCATATCGGCTGATTGGCCGCCCAGGAACAGAGCCCACCCATGACCAGCGCCGCCACCACGGTCCGAGCCACCGACGGCCACAGCCGGGACAGGGCCAGATCGGGCAAGCGCTTGCCCAACGCCCATAACAACAGCCCCACATTGACCATGGCCGCCAGCGCGGTGGCAAGGGCCAGCCCCATGTGGGCCAACGGCCCCATCAAGGCCAGATTCAGTACCAGATTAACGGCCATGGCGATGGCGGCAATACGCACCGGCGTGGCGGTGTCCTGCATGGCATAAAAGGTCGATGCGGCGATACGCACCGTGGCAAAGGCCCACAGCCCGGAGGCGTAGGCTAGCACTGCCCCAGCCACCCCGGCGGTGGCGGTGCTGTCGAACGCGCCGCGCTCAAACAGCAGCGAGACCATGGGAATACGCAGGGCCATCAGGCCGATCATGGCCGGGATCATCACATACAGAATCAGCCGCAGGCCGTCCCGCACGCCGTTGGCCACCCCGGCCAAATCGCCCCGCGCCGCCAGTGCCGACAGGCTGGGCAGAATGGCCGTTGCAAGCGCCACCCCGAAGATCCCCAGCGGGAAGTGAATCAGCCGCATACCGTAATAGAGGTACGATACCGACCCTTCATCCAGATAGGAGGCCAGCAAGGTATTGACCAATAGATTGACCTGGGTGACCGACAGCCCAAAGATCACCGGAATGATCAGCGCCCCCACCTTGCGCACCGCCGGATGATTAGGTTGCCAGCGGGGTATCGGCACCATCCGTTGACCGATCAACGCTGGAATCTGCACCGCAAACTGGGCGAAACCGCCCAGCAGCACCCCGATGGCCAACCCCAGGGCCGGGGTCTCCATGTGGGGGGCCAGCCACAGGGCGCAGCCGATAATCATCAGGTTGAAACTGAGCGGTGCCATGGCCGGGGCCGAGAACGACCGCAGGGAGTTCAACATCCCCATGGCCAATGCCGACAGGCTCATAAAGATCAGGTAGGGGAACATAATGCGGGTGAGCAGCACGGTCAACTCGTGCTGGCTACCGGTGCGGTCAAAACCGGGGGCGATCAGTTGCACAATCAAAGGGGCAGCCAGCACGCCGATGCAGGTGACCACTACCGCCGCCAGTAACAACAATGTAAAAATGCGTGAGGCCAACCGCCATGCAGCGTCCCGGTCGCGACGGGTGAGCAGTTCGGTAAAGACCGGCACAAACGCCGCCGACATGGTGCCCTCGGCCAGCAGTTCACGAAACAGATTGGGAATGCGAAACGCCACGTAAAAGGCGTCGGCAATGGCCGAGGCCCCAAAGGCACGGGCCACCACCATGTCGCGGATGAACCCCAATACCCGGCTGACCAGCGTATAGAGCCCGATGGTACCAGCGGCGCGGGCGACCCTGCCGGTCTCGGCTTCACTTGACATAG
>JALWRU010000173.1 GCA_026994095.1 Nitrospira sp.
GGGTAAGGATACGTTCTGGTAGGTAAATCAGCGCTCTTTACAACCCTACTCTTATAAGCCCAGCAAGCCTCACTGTTGTTCGGCTACGAACAAAAAACCGATCATTTTGAAGCAAGCCAATACTACCTGCTGACCGTGACACTTTAGACTAATGTACAACTGTTGATATGGGGCGCTTCTCCAGCACATTGCTCGCAAGCGACGCGCGAAGCCGCCCGTCAGGCGGGCGTGCATATGTTGGAAAAAGCTACGCAATCGCCGGCTACACTCTACCACTGGACGGCTCGCAAGACAATGAGATCTACGCCTTCGAGCATGCTACCCTCACCTTTCACATTTTCTGCACGTCTTAAGAATGCACGAATAAACTTTCGGAGGTGCTTATGAGTGTCGCGTAGGTGGGAGCCTCCTGGGTTGCGGCGTTATGGGCAACGAATTTCAGTGAAGGTCTTGTTGATCGATCTCTCCGCTTCGATTCTGAAATTTTCCAGTCATATCTCCCTGTTCCAACAAAATGATCATCAGTGGTCGTTTTTCCGATGTCCATTTTTTCGAGAATAGCAGGTAATTGTTCCGGAACAACTGTTCTAAAATTGTTCCGAATTTGTACAATTGTTCCGCCCGGAACAAAACATTTGAATGACTTTGTTTTTGTTTCGAAAAAAGCATTTGTTCGGAACAATTGTTTTGTTCTGTCTGTTTTTCGACAGCCCAGGCAAACACTCTTACATTGACCATGAAATGATTTCATATTTACCATCCTCGCATAGCGCCCAATGATTACACGGTAGCAGTGTGTCGTCATCCCAATTGTAATCGTGGCCAGCTATGACACCGCCCGGCGCCAGTTTGGGCCACCAGCCTGCGATTTTGTGCTTCGTATGAAAGCAATCCCCACCTCTCACCTTGAAGATCCTCGACAACGGCACAGTAGTCGTGCCGCGCGTCCAAGTAGACAAAGTCCAACTCATTCGCCTTGAATTGCGACAGTGCCTCCTTGCTCGTCATGCGTAGGAATGTAGTCTTCTCGGAAAACGACTGCATTCTTCGACGCGCCTTCTCGTACATTTCCTCTTGACCTTCGGTGTCCGCATCGGAGCAGTCCTGGAGGACGTTGCTTGCCTTCCACGAGCTCAGACGTTTGCTCACTCCATAGTTCTTCTGCTGCGTCCACGGATCAACTAGGTACGGCTTTACTTTAGTTTATAGGTCCCTTACGATTTTCCTATGAAAATTCGATGGGTGGGTTGTATAGTTTTTCAGATCTCTTCTGATGTTTTTAATTGAAGAGGTGGCCCTGAAGAGGGCCGTTGGATTCGTTGTGGGTGAGGGATGAGAGGGGGAGCTGAGCCAACTACGCATTGACGTCGTACATCGCGCGGATCTCGGCGATCAATGCCTCATAGATAGCACCGTGGTGCGGCTTCCTCGGATTGGCCTGTGTGTTGCGCACCTTCCGTCGGAAAAGCCATTCATCGAGGTGCGATTGTATGTGGTCGCTCGGCACGCCGTTCATGCGCTGGAAAGCCTTATTTGCCGCGCTCCACATCGCCTCCACTTTGTTCGTGTTGGCGCCGGTGGCAGGATCGGTGAAGTGCAGCGAGTGGTTGACGACGGCGTGCACGAATCGCGGCTGCACCGGAA
>JALWRU010000174.1 GCA_026994095.1 Nitrospira sp.
ACGGCATGTCCATATACGGTCCGCGCCAGGCCGTGTCGCCAGTGGTGGGGTAACTCACCAGCGCTTTGGGCAGGTTGCGCACCAGATGGTTGTGCAGCAGGTCGGTGGCCGCGTTGTTGACCGGGTCTGAATTCCAGCCGTTCTGGTTGATGGAGCCGCCGTTGTCGACCGCACAACCGCCGTTGGGCCCGGCGTTGGGGTTGCCGGAGGTGAGGGTGGTCACGGCGCCGTCTACATTGCCAAACCCACGGGTGGGCCAGCGCCCGGTGTCTTTGTAAAAGCTGCCGATGGCGGCGGCGATGACGGCGGTTTCATTGGCAGCGCGGGCCGCTCGTGAGTCGTCGATGCTCTTGGCTACCAGCGGTGCGGTGATGGCCCCCAGTATCGAAATGACGGCGATGACGACAACGATCTCGACCAGCGTAAAACCACGCTGGTGGCGTAAGTCGCTGGTGCGGCTGGCATGTGGTGTGGTGTTCATGTATCCATTCGTCAGTGGCTGTTCCCCATCGGTCCGGTAAGGAAGCCCGCATGGCGCAGCCTCCCCCGGCTTCGTATCGGTAGCCCGATGGCGGGAGGTGAGCGCCCGGCTTGCGCCGCCGTGCCTCCCGCAGGAGAATGGTCACTTGTGGTCGGCTGTGGCATCGGCCCACCTGGCCCGTATGGACACTATTTAGGAGGGTTCCCGGTGGCAGAACGGATCGAGAAAAGTGATGACGAATGGCGCGCGCAACTTACTGAGGAGCAGTATCGGGTGACCCGAAAGGCCGGTACCGAGGCCGCTTTTACCGGTGAATATGCAGACTGCAAGACCGCCGGGATGTATCACTGTGTCTGCTGCGGAGAGGCGTTGTTCGACGCGGACACCAAGTTTGATTCCGGCACCGGCTGGCCCAGTTTTTATGCGCCAGCGACCGAAGACGGGGTGGGGGAGGTTGACGACTCCAGCTTTATGATGCGCCGCACCGAGGTGGTCTGTAACTCCTGCGACGCCCACTTGGGACACGTCTTTCCAGACGGGCCGCAGCCGACCGGACTGCGCTACTGCATCAACAGTGCGTCGCTACGGTTATCGCCTGCCGGAGAGGACTGAGCGGCGACCCTAGGCGGGCCCTTTGCCCATGCTGCCGTGGGGGTTGCTGACGCCCCCCTTGAGCGGCAGTGCGGGCGGGGCGGGCATCTTCGACAGCCCGGTCCAGGTGCCGAACCAGCGCGCGCCCTGATCGTCGAACAGCATGGAAAAGACATTGTCGTTTTGCAGGCCGTTGGCGGTGGTGATGGTGTTCCAGTGGCCTTCTTGCAGGTACGACACGCCGCCGTCGGTGGCGGCCCACAACACCCCGCCGTTATCGAACTTGAGGGCATGCACAAAGTTGCCACCCAGCCCGTCGGCGGTGGTGAAGGTCTCCCAGCGTTTGCCGTCAAAACGGCTTAACCCCGCGCCCCAGGTGCCGATCCACTTGATGTTGTCGTCGTCGATGGCGATGGACAGTACATAGTTGGGGTTGTACCCCTGATTGGCTTTGCCCGCTGACTGGTGGTGACGCGAGTTGCTATCCATCACCTGTTTGCGCTGGTCGGCGGGGATCTCGGCACCCAGGCCGTCGGCGTGGGTGTAGTTGGTGAACGTTTTGCCATCAAACACCGAGATGCCTCCCTCGGTACCGGCCCAGATCAGGCCGGCCTTGTCGATGGCGATGTCGTAGACCCACTTGTCGATCAGGCCGTCGGCCTCGGTATAGGTGGTGAAACTGTCGCCCTCTTTGACGCTAAGCCCCTTCCAGGTGGCGGCCCACAGGCGGCCCTTGGCATCAAATTCCACATCGTAGACCCAGCGATCGCCGATGCCCTCCACCGGGGTGTAGGTGGTCCACTCCGTGCCGGTGTAGCGGGTCAATCCGCCGCCGTAGGTGCTGATCCACAGGGCGCCGTTGGGGGCGATGTCCAGCGCATAAATACCGTTGGCCAGCAGCCCCGGTTTGCCCGGATCGTCACTGCCGGAGGGGCCGGTCTGACGGGTGGAGGCCACGGTAAAGATCTCGTGATCGTCATAACTGTTGACGTTGTAGCGGATCAGGCCGTTGGGCATGCCCAGCCACAGGTTGCCGTCGGCGTAGGCCAGCGCCTTGACGTTGGCCCCGGTCTCAAAATTGATGAAGGTCGGCAGCGGCGGGCGGCCATGGCCCGGCACCTTGCCCGGTCGCTGCCCTGCCCCGTGGGGGGAGGCGCTGCTGTGGGGAGAGGCACCATCTGCCTGCGCCACCAGCACTCCGCCGGTGATGTCCTGCGCGATCAGGTGGGGCTGTTGGGTGGTGGTGTGGGTCCAGTCCAACCCCTCTGCAAATGCCGGGACGGTGAACAGGCTGACTGCCAGTGTGGTGGCCCCCAGCAAGGCGGTCAGGCGGGTGATGTACGGCGGGCGAATACAATTGGCAGGCAGATATGGCACAGACAGTCCTCAGCAAACAGTCAATTCAAAAGGGCGTCACCATCGGCGACGGTGCCCCGGACGGGCGCGGGCGCGTGTCTGCAACCGGCCCCTCATCCTACCGTGACGGCTGCGCCCTGTAAAATTGTGTGGCCGGTTGTCAAAAACAACCGGGCCGGTGGGGGTGACTTCACGCGCTGGCTCGGTCTATCATACCCGCCGCAGTGCGCGGGGCACGACAGGTGGTATCCTATAGACCTGCGTGCGGAGCCAGACGGCCCCGACAATACAGACCGGTCTGGTGTGATCGGGCGGATAGCTCAGTTGGTAGAGCGGCGGCCTTACAAGCCGTAGGTCGCAGGTTCGATCCCTGTTCCGCCCACCACCCAGGACCGGACGCCTCTGGCGACCCGCCGACTTGAGTAGCAAAGGACTGCCTCCCCAGTGAACGACCCGGATCAACGCCGCTTCATGTCCGAGATCAACGTGGTACCGCTGGTGGACGTCGTGCTGGTGCTGCTCATCATCTTTATGATTACCGCGCCGCTGCTCTACCGGGGCATCGATATCTCGCTGCCCGCGTCGAAGACCCACAATATCAAGGCCACCGAACGGCTGGTGGTGACCGTGCGCAAGGATGGCCGTGTGTTTCTCGACAAGGACCGGGTGCAGCCCGACAACCTGGAGGCGGCCTTTGCTTCGGCCCGCTCCAGAAACCCGGAGTTGAGTGTCTACCTGCGGGCCGACAAAGACGTGGCCTACGGGCTGGTGGTGCAGGTGATGGATGCGGTCAAACACGCCGGGATTACCCGTCTGGGCATGGTGACGGAGCCGGTTAAGCTGCCGTGACTCGTCTGCCGTCTGTGAACAAACCACCCATGATGTTGCTGGCCCTGCTGATCTCTGTGGGGTGGGCGTCGTTCATCCCGTCGGCCTGGGCCATCTATGACCTGGAGGCGTCCCGCGCCAATACTGCACGGGTGCCGGTGGGCATTATCGGTTTTGTCGGCGATGCCTCGCTGGGGGATGAAGTGGAGGAGGGCCTCCGGGTACTCATGGCCGACCTGCGTCGCTCCACCCTGTTCCACGCCCGCGATCTGGAGATGCAGATCGCCGGTCCGCCGGATGAAAGCCTGGGGCGACAATTGATTGCCAAACTGGGGGCGGATGAAGCGGTCGAAGTGCTGCTGTGGGCCAAATTGGGCTGGAACGCCGGTCGGCTGGAGTTGACCGGCCACATCTACGACGCTGCCCGTGGTCGTCGGGTGGTAGGCAAACGAATTTTAGGCACCGTCGAGCAACTGCGTACCATGGTGCACCGTTTTGCCGGCGAATTGATCCACCAGTACACCGGTAACTACGGCATTACCCGCAGCCGCATCGCGTTTATCTCGGATCTGACCGGCCACAAAGAGGTCTATGTGATGGACTACGACGGTCCGCCCAAGCGGGTCACCTCAGACCGCAGTCTGGCAGTCACCCCGAGCCTGTCAGCGGATGGCAAGATGCTGCTCTACGCCGGTCAGAAGTCGCTCAACTGGAATATCTACCAACGGGATCTCTACTCCGGCAGCCGCGCAGTGGTGCTGGACTTTCCCGGACTCAATACCTCCCCGGCGTGGCACCTTAAGGGGGACGGGTTTGCCGTGGCAGTCTCCAAGGATGGCAACCGGGAGATCTATCACGTCACCGCCAGCGGATCGCTGAAGCGGCTGACCAATCATCCTGGCGATGATGTCTCACCCGCCTGGTCGTCAGACGGCAAGCACATTGCGTTCACCTCCAACCGGGGCGGCTCACCGCAGATCTACGTCAAGTCCACCCGTGGCGGGCGCGCCAAACGCATCACCTTTAGCGGGCGCTACAATACCGAGCCAGACTGGTCGCCCACCGACAAACTGGTGGTCTTTACCTGCCGGGCAGACGGCTATTTTCACATCTGTATCACCACCGCAAAGGGGCGCAAGACCCGTCAGTTGACCAGTGGACCCTGGGACGATGAGGACCCGGTGTTCTCGCCGGATGGTCGTCACATCGCGTTTTCCTCCCGGCGGGGAGGGCGTTACGATATTTATATGATGAATCTGGATGGCACGCAGGTGGAGCGGCTGACCTTTAACGGGGCCAACAATACCGCGCCAGACTGGGCTGATTCGACCCCGGCGGGGCGGTGATGGACCATAAAATTTAGAAAACTTTGCCACAAGCATTGGGTAACACCATGTTTTCAGGGTAAAGTGTAGCGCTACTTTTGCTGGCTTACCGGGACCTTCGGTGTGCAGGGTTGGTGAGCAGGGGGCCTTTTTGCTTGGAGAGATGCAAGGCATGAACAGGATATGGATGTTGGCGGCAGCAACACTGCTGATAGCCACGGTTGGCTGTACCAAAGGTAAAAGCGATAGCATGGGGGCGATGGTGGACCCTATGCCGGACACGAACTCGTCGATGATGTCGGACGGCGTGGTCAAGTCGTCAGAGACCGTCTCTGACGACCTGGACTCGGTGTTCCTGGGGTCGGGAGTGCAGTCGTCGCCGGGTGCAGAGATCCCGCCGATGATGGATCCGCCACCCTCGCAGATGGAGCAGCTGTCGAGCCTGCAGTCTCGTGTAAGCGACGTATTTTTTGACTTTGACCGGGCTGTGATTCGCGACCAGGACAAAGCCATGCTGATGGCCAATGCCGAGTTGTTGAAGAACAACCCGTCCCTGAGCGCCACGGTAGAAGGACACGCGGATGACCGTGGTACCACGGCCTACAACCTGTCTTTGGGTGAGCGCCGCGCAGTGGCAACCCGTCGCTACCTGATTGCCCTGGGGGTCTCCCCGGCGCAGTTGCAGGCGGTCAGCCTGGGCGAGGAGCAGCCCCAGTGTACCGACGCGACCGAGTCGTGCTGGGCCCAGAACCGACGGGCCCATCTGACCCTCAGCCGTTAATTCGTCTGTGCATACCGCATCTGCGGTACAGGACGGCGCTACGTTAGGGACGGTTATGGTCAATTCATCGGTTGTGGGGCGTCGTATGCCGGCGCTGCTGGCAATCACGCTGCTGTGTGCAGGCCTGTCTGGCTGTGCAACCCAGGCCACTGTGGTCGATCTGGAGCGTGATCTGGCGCTGCTCAAGCTACGGATGGCAAGTGAGGATCCTCCTGCTGCGGCCCCTGGCCGTGAAGTGGGCATGGTGCGCGCCTCCAACGTCAGCCCTGGTGGTGTCAATCTGGCGGACAGCCCGACCGAACTGCTGGACCTGACCGTGTCGGTGGATCAACTTCGGACCGAACTGTCCGAGATTCGTGGACAGATGGATGAGTTGCTCTATAGCCTCAACAGCCTCACCGAAGACAACGATGCCCGGCTGGCTGCGCTGGAGCGCCATATGGGTGCCGGTGGTGCGATTGGGGGGGGCACCGGTACCTCTGCATTGACGATTCCGCCCCGGTTCCCGGATGTCCCTGTTAGGGATGGCGTGGTCGAACCGCTGACCAATCTGGCTGACGAGCCGTTATCAGGCCCGGTAGCAGTGACACCGGCAGAGGCCGTCGCCGCCACCCAACCGGCAGCACAGGTAGTACCCGGACCGCAGGGCGCGGTGGTGCTGCCGGGGGTGATGATCGCCCCACGGGCAGGCGATGTGGTCAACCCGACACTTCCTGGCGGGCTGGTCCCGGCCGGGTCGGTTTCGGCCCAGACCGCCTACAGTCTGGCCGCGCGTGATCTGGAGCAGGGCCACAACAGTCTGGCTGCGGCTGGGTTTGCCAATTTTCTAAACCAGTATCCAGACTCTCCCAGGGTGCCGCAGGCGGCCTACTCATTAGGGCTGGCTTATATGCGGCAGGGCATGGCCAGCCGTGCGGTGGATGTGTGGCAGCAGCAGGTGGCCACCTTCCCCGATCACAGCAGTGCTCCGGCCACCTTGCTGTCCTTGGGTGAAGCTTACCGGGCGCTGGACAATATTCCCGCGGCAGAGCAAGCGTTCAAACGGTTGATCGCCCGCTTTCCCACCGCTGAGCAGGCGGAACAGGCCAAGCTGATCCTGTCCGAACTGCGCTGAGATTCGGGGCGTGATCCATCGCCCGGTAGCTTGCCACCCAAGGTGGTGTGGGCCCCCGTCAGGTTGGCGTTGAACTGTGTACCCCCCCCGTTTTACCCGCATGCCAAAGGCCCGTTTGAAGGGCCTTTTAATGGGCTCTGGCCTGATGCATACCGTGGCCGGAGCCGTGGTTGTTCTGACCGCATGGCTGGCACCACCGCCCATCCTGTTGACCGATCTGATGATGGTCGAACTGACCACCCTGTCAGCAGATGCCGATGGGGCCAAAGACGCCCCCGCCAAGCCGGAAGCGGCGCCTGTGCCGGAACCCACCCCTGAACCTGAACCCGAGCCGGTTCCGGAG